>CALHVK010000028.1 GCA_938039195.1 uncultured Carnobacteriaceae bacterium | reverse complement strand
ACACTAAAATAGGGTTGGTGGAAAATTTCCATCAACCCTAAAAATTATAGAACCATTTTTTGTTCATAAAAAAACGCTACAAAACAATGTTTGTAGCGTGGAGTATGTTGTAAGCCGCCTAGGGGAGTCGAACCCCTGTTATGAGAACCGGAATCTCATGTGATATCCACTACACTAAGGCGACGTTCTTTTCTAAGTGTATCTAATTTTGGAAAACTGTGCAAGTTTTGGAAAAAATCAGAATATAAAGGAGAAATAGTCTAATTCGTATATCTTTAAAAGAGAGCAAAAAAGTATAAGAAGAGAGCAACATTACCATATATGGTAATTACCAAATATGGTAATGTTTAAGTGGGAGGGGAATTTATGAAAATAGAGCATCAGATTGACCCAAGGACATTAGAGTTTGTGGAAAGTAAACCGTATAAAGAAAAGGTGAAAATGCTTGCGGCTCTTAAGCTGCTTGATAAGGAAGGGCTGAGTCCAGCGATACTCGAGATGTGGGGGAATAAATCGCAGACTAAATTGAAAATTCCAGTTGTATATACTAAAGAGGAGGCTTTAAAAAATGGATCAGAATCTGAAGCGTTCAATAGCACGCTTGTCATTGGATTGGGAGAACTTCGAAAAAGACTTAGATTTAGATTTCACTCTAAAAGAAATGGCAGCAAGGATTACAGAGTTGAGACTTGTGTCGGGACTCTCACGTACCGAGTTTGCAGAAAAGGTTGGGATAAAGCCAGCTCATTTGTCCCGGTTAGTTTCGGGACACCATAATCCCTCGATTTTATTCTTAGAGGAGATGGCGCAAAAAGTCGGAGCCCATGTAGAAATTTCTTTTGTGATGGATGATGGAGAAACCTGCTATGAAAAGGTTAATAGGTAGATAGGGACTGAATCGGTCCCGAAAATTCATAATTCTTAACCAAATTGTAATCTGAGCACGGTTGCATTTCTGTTGTTTTATGTTAAAATATAAATGTGTTCAGAAATATGGATTCAAAGATACTGGAAATAAGCGGGACGAATTTCGACCCTATCTGGAAATGATTGGAGGAAGGTTTCGATGAATTATCTTAATCTATCTCATTTATTAGTTCCAGAAAGCCGAGTCGCCCTTCAAACGCGATTCCGTATTTTACAAGCGATTGCGACGTATCAGCCGATTGGACGAAGAGCCCTTGCAAAAGTGGTTCAGATGTCCGAGCGAACACTTC
This sequence comes from uncultured Carnobacteriaceae bacterium, assembly GCA_938039195.1. Classification (GTDB taxonomy): domain Bacteria; phylum Bacillota; class Bacilli; order Lactobacillales; family Aerococcaceae; genus Granulicatella. The sequence goes on along the minus strand of CALHVK010000028.1, from coordinate 40,752 downwards.
GTAACGAATGTGAGGCGATGAAAGAATTAGGTCTCATTGAAGTGCAAGGTTCGGGGATGCGACTGACAGAAGTTGGTGAATTTATATTAGAACGGTCGGATGATTTAAAAAACAACTTTATCCAGATGAGTCTGGTGGAACATAAGGTGGCTAAAACCTTGGGCGTCCAATATGTAAAAGTGGTTGAGAATCCGACAAAAACATCTAAGTTGGTTCAAGAGATTATGGATGTTCTCTTACCGCTTGGAACTTCCATTATTGCCATCACTGGAGGCCAAACGATGGTCCGTGTCAGTGAAGGGTTCACCAAAGACATTTCGGTGAACAGAGACCTTACGATTGTTCCTGCAAGAGGAGGAATGTTTGGATCCATGCTGATTCAGGCAAATAATGTCAGTGAGAAAATGGCGACTGGAATTGGCGCTCATCATGAAGCGTTATTCGTTCCAGAACATGTCCAACAAGCGACTTATGCACCGCTAATGCAAGAACCTTCAGTCGCAAAGACGATAGGTCTCATGAAAAAGGCGGAGTGTTTGTTATATAGCGTTGGAAGTGCTATTATAATGGGAGAGAGACGTGGCCTTACCAAAGAACAAATGGCTACGTTAAAAGAGAAGAAAGCAATTGGCGAAGCGTTCGGTTGTTTCTTCGATGCAGAAGGAAATGTGGTGCTAAAAATCCCACGAGTAGGGCTGCATCTTAGTGATTTATCTACGATTCCACATTCGATTGCCGTTGTGGAAGGCGCAGAGAAGGCAGCTGCTTTAAAAGCATATGCCAAATTAGCTCCAGTGGATCGCACTTGGTTTGTGATTGACAAGGAGACATCAGAGTTGGTTTTGAACGGGGAAACCCGCAAAAAATAAAAATAAAAAATTCCTAGGAGGAAAAACTATATGACAGTTAAAGTTGGTATTAACGGTTTCGGACGTATCGGTCGTTTAGCATTCCGTCGTATTCAAGATGTGGAAGGATTAGAAGTTGTTGCAATCAATGACTTAACAGACGCTAAGCAATTAGCTCACTTGTTAAAATATGATTCAACTCAAGGACGTTTCAACGGTGAAGTTGAAGTGTTAGATGGAGCTTTCCGCGTTAACGGTAAAGAAGTTAAAGTACTTGCTAACCGTAATCCTGAAGAATTACCATGGGGTGAACTAGGCGTTGATATCGTTTTAGAATGTACTGGTTTCTTCACTTCTAAAGAAAAAGCTGAATTACACTTAAAAGGTGGCGCTAAACGCGTTGTTATTTCTGCACCTGGTGGAAATGACGTTCCTACAGTTGTATTCAACACAAACCACAACATTTTAACAGGTAAAGAAACTGTTATCTCTGGTGCTTCATGTACTACAAACTGCTTAGCTCCAATGGCTAAAGCATTAAACGATAAATTCGGTATTGTTGAAGGTTTAATGACAACAATCCACGGTTACACTGGTGACCAAAACACATTAGACGCTCCACATCCAAAAGGAGACTTACGTCGTGCTCGCGCTGCAGCAGTGAACATCGTTCCTAACACAACAGGTGCTGCTAAAGCTATCGGATTAGTAATCCCAGAATTAAACGGAAAATTAGACGGAGCTGCACAACGTGTTCCTGTTCCAACAGGTTCATTAACTGAATTAGTAACAGTTTTAGAAAAACCAGTTACTGCTGAAGAAATCAACGCAGCTATGAAAGAATTAGCTAACGAATCTTACGGTTACACTGAAGATCCAATCGTTTCTTCTGATATCGTAGGTATCACTTACGGTTCATTATTCGATGCAACTCAAACTAAAGTAATGACTGTAGGCGACAAACAATTAGTTAAAACTGTTGCTTGGTACGATAACGAAATGTCATACACTGCACAATTAGTTCGTACTTTACAATACTTCGCAAAACTATAATTTAAACTATAGATTTAGCTAATCGTATCTATTTTCTCAGGGCGATGGAAGCATTCGCTTCCTCGCCCTGTTTTCATAATGTGAGTAATGCACTCGCTCCAAATAAAAATGTAGGAGGCTATTTTATGGCTAAAAAAATCGTTACAGACTTACAAGTTGAAGGAAAGAAAGTTTTAGTTCGTGTGGACTTCAACGTTCCTTTGAAAGATGGCGTGATTACAGACGACAACCGTATCGTTCAAGCATTGCCAACAATCAAATACTTAATCGATCACAACGCTAAAGTGATCTTATTCTCTCACTTAGGTAAAGTGAAATCTGAAGAAGACAAAGCTAAATTGAGCTTACGTCCTGTTGCAGAACGTTTATCTGAGTTGTTAGGAAAACCAGTGACTTTCGTTCCAGAAACTCGTGGAGAAAAGTTAGAAGCTGCTATTAATGCACTTAAAGATGGCGATGTTTTATTATTCGAAAATACTCGTTTCGAAGATTTAGATGGTAAGAAAGAATCTAAAAACGACCCTGAATTAGGTAAATATTGGGCTTCTTTAGGAGACTTATTCGTTAACGATGCATTCGGTACAGCTCACCGTGCGCATGCTTCAAACGTAGGTATTGCTAGCCAATTAGAATCAGCTGCTGGATTCTTGATGGAAAAAGAAATCAAGTTCATCGGTGGCGCAGTAGATAACCCAGAACGTCCATTTGTGGCAATCTTAGGTGGAGCGAAAGTTTCAGACAAGATCGGCGTTATCAACAGCCTATTAGACAAAGCTGATAAAGTTCTTATCGGTGGAGGAATGGCTTACACATTCTTCAAAGCAATGGGACGTGAAGTAGGTCTTTCATTATTAGAATTAGACCGCGTTGAATTAGCTAAAGAAATTATGGAAAAAGCTGGCGACAAACTAGTATTACCAATCGATAACGTTGTTGCTAAAGAATTCTCTAACGATGCAGTTGCAACAATCGTTGATTCAGATTCTATCCCAGCAGACCAAGAAGGTTTAGATATCGGACCTAAGACAGTTGAATTATTTGCAAGCTACTTAAAAGATGCAAAAACTGTTGTATGGAATGGACCAATGGGTGTATTCGAATTACCAAACTTTGCTAAAGGAACAATCGGTGTATGTGAAGCTATTGCGAACCTTGAAGGCGCAACTACAATCATCGGTGGTGGGGACTCAGCAGCTGCTGCAATCTCACTAGGATACGCTGACAAATTCACTCACATTTCAACAGGTGGTGGAGCTTCTCTAGAATATCTAGAAGGTAAAGAACTACCAGGTGTTGCTGCAATTAGCGAAAAATAATTTAAAAACATTTAAAAGGAGATGTTGTGTATATGCGTAAACCAATTATTGCCGGAAACTGGAAAATGAACAAAAACCCAAAAGAAACTCAAGCTTTTGTGGAAGCCGTTGTTGGTAAATTACCTTCAGGCGAACGCGTAGAAAGTGCTATTGCTGCTCCTGCAGTTGACTTAGTCACTTTAGTAGAAGCTGCGAAAGGATCAGAATTAAAAGTAGCTGCTGAAAACTGCTACTTCGAAGATGCTGGTGCTTTCACTGGTGAAACTTCACCTAAAGTATTAGCTGAAATGGGCGTGCACTATGTAGTGATTGGTCACTCTGAACGTCGTGAATACTTCCACGAAACAGATGAAGACATCAACAAAAAAGCACATGCTATTTTCAGAAATGGCTTAACACCAATTATCTGCTGTGGTGAAACTTTAGAAACTTACGAAGCAGGAAAAGCTTCTGAATTCGTTGGTGGACAAGTTTCTGCAGCGTTAAAAGGATTATCAAACGAACAAGTATCATCATTAGTGATTGCTTATGAACCAATCTGGGCAATCGGAACTGGTAAATCAGCTTCTCAAGATGACGCTCAAAAAATGTGTAAAGTTGTTCGTGACGTTGTAGCAGCTGACTTCGGTCAAGAAGTTGCTGACAAAGTTCGCGTACAATACGGTGGATCTGTAAAACCAGAAAACATTGCTGAATACATGGCTTGTCCAGACGTTGACGGAGCTCTTGTAGGTGGAGCAAGTTTACAACCAGATTCATTCTTAGCATTATTGGAGGCAGTAAAATAATGGCAAAATCACCAGTTGCAATCATTATCTTAGATGGTTTCGGATGGAGACCAGACGTTGAAGGTAATGCCGTTGCACAAGCAAAAAAACCAAATTTTGATCGTTATTATAACGAATTTCCTCATACAACATTAAAAGCTTCTGGATTAGATGTAGGTCTACCAGATGGCCAAATGGGGAACTCAGAAGTAGGTCATACAAACATCGGTGCTGGTCGTATCGTTTACCAAAGCTTAACTCGTATTGACAAAGCAATTGAAGAAGGCGAATTCGAATCAAACCCAGCATTAAACGGTGCATTTAAACATGTTTTGGAAAATGGCTCTGCATTACACTTATTCGGATTATTATCTGATGGTGGGGTACACAGCCACATCAACCATTTGTTAGCATTAGTGGAAACAGCTAAAGAAAAAGGAATCGACAAAGTGTACATTCATGCATTCATGGATGGACGTGACGTAGATCCTAAAGCTGGTCCTTCTTATATCAAAACATTAGAAGATAAATTAGCTGAAGTAGGCGTTGGAGAAATCGCAACAGTTTCAGGTCGTTACTATGCAATGGACCGTGACAAACGTTGGGAACGTGTGAAATTAGCTTATGATGCAATCGCTCATAGCGAAGGTCCACAATTCGAAAGCGCACAAGCTGTTATCGAAGATAGCTATGCTAAAGACGTTACAGACGAATTCGTTATTCCATCAGTAATCGTTAAAGATGGCAAACCAGTGGCAAAAGTTGAAAACAACGATGCAATCATCTTCTTCAACTTCCGTCCTGACCGTGCAATCCAATTATCAAATGCGTTCACTGATAAAGAGTGGACAAACTTTGACCGTGGTGCACGTGCTACAAACGTTAAATTTGTGACAATGACTTTATATAACCCAAGCGTGGATGCAGAAGTTGCATTCCCACCAATTCCAATGACAAACGTTCTTGGTGAAGTGTTATCTAAAGCAGGCCTAGCACAATTACGTATTGCCGAAACTGAAAAATATCCACACGTAACATTCTTCATGAATGGTGGACGTAACGAAGAATTCCCTGGCGAAAACCGTATTTTAATTCCTTCTCCAAAGGTTGCAACTTACGACTTGAAACCAGAAATGAGTGCTTATGAAGTAGGAGATGCATTATACAACTCAATCATCAATGATGAAAATGATGCCATCATCTTAAACTTCGCAAACCCAGATATGGTTGGACACTCAGGAATGTTAGAACCAACAATCAAAGCGATTGAAGCAGTGGATGAAAACTTAGGTAAAGTTGTTGACGCCATCCTTGAAAAAGGCGGTAGCGCAATTATCTTTGCTGACCACGGTAACTCAGAAACAATGATTACACCAGAAGGAACACCACATACTGCACATACAACAGTACCAGTACCAGTGATTGTTACGAAGAAAGGTGTAACATTACGCGAGGGTGGACGTTTAGCAGACGTTGCTCCAACTATGCTTGATTTACTAAATGTGGAAAAACCAGAAGAAATGACTGGTGAATCATTAATCGAAAAATAAAGAAAACCTTATCAAAGGTTGAAAGTCTGATGATTTTCGATTAAAATAATAACGTACAAAATAAATATTAAAGGAGTTAATAAATCATGCCATTTATTACAGATGTATTAGCAAGAGAAGTACTAGACTCACGTGGGAACCCAACTATCGAAGTTGAAGTTTACACAGAAAGCGGAGCGTTCGGACGCGGTATGGTTCCTTCAGGAGCTTCAACTGGTGAATACGAAGCAGTTGAATTACGTGACGGCGACAAATCTCGTTACTTAGGAAAAGGAGTTCAAAAAGCAGTTGACAATGTAAACAACATTATCGCTGAAGCTATCTTAGGTTACGATGTTCGTGAACAAATGGCGATCGACAAATTAATGATCGAATTAGATGGTACTCCAAACAAAGGTAAATTAGGAGCTAACGCAATCTTAGGCGTATCTATCGCTGTAGCACGCGCAGCTGCTGACTACTTAGATCAACCTTTATACCAATACTTAGGCGGATTCAACACTAAAGTATTACCAACACCAATGATGAACATCGTTAACGGTGGATCTCACTCAGATGCTCCAATCGCATTCCAAGAGTTCATGATCTTACCTGTTGGTGCTCCTTCATTCAAAGAAGCTTTACGTTGGGGTGCTGAAGTATTCCACGCATTGAAAGGTATCTTACACGACCGCGGTTTAGTAACTGCAGTAGGTGACGAAGGTGGTTTCGCTCCAACATTCGAAGGAACTGAAGATGCTGTAGAAACAATCTTAGCAGCAATCAAAAAAGTAGGTCTAGAACCTGGTAAAGATGTTTACTTAGGATTTGACTGTGCTTCATCTGAATTCTTCAAAGATGGCGTATATGACTACACAATCTTCGAAGGTGAAAAAGGTGCTAAACGTACTCCAGCTGAACAAGTTGAATACTTAGCAGAATTAGTTGAAAAATACCCAATCATCACAATCGAAGACGGCTGTGACGAAAACGACTGGGATGGATGGAAATTATTAACTGAACGCTTAGGCGGAAAAGTTCAATTAGTTGGTGACGACTTATTCGTAACAAACACTGAAATCTTATCTCGTGGTATTGCAGAAGGCGTTGCAAACTCAATCTTAATCAAAGTTAACCAAATCGGTACTTTAACTGAAACATTCAACGCAATCGAAATGGCTCAAAAAGCTGGTTACACTGCAGTTGTTTCACACCGTTCTGGTGAAACTGAAGATGCTACAATTGCTGACATCGCAGTTGCAACAAACGCTGGACAAATCAAGACTGGTTCATTAAGCCGTACAGACCGTATTGCTAAATACAACCAATTATTACGTATTGAAGATCAATTAGGTGACTTAGCTGTTTACCAAGGTCTATCAGCGTTCTACAACTTAAAAAAATAATTAATTCCTAGGAATTACGGAGGGGAAGCAGATTGCTTCCCCTCCTTTTTTGTGCAAAAATTGAGAGATTCAACCGAAGGTTGAAAGGATACGATACCTGTTTAATATCCGTTTTTACATAATGGACATGGTTGTGAGGCACCGCCTCAAGCCTAAGGTCTTTCGGCTTCAAAGCTTCAAAGAGGGAGTAGCGAAACCATTCGCAACTCCCTCTAATTCACATTTGATGCAGTTCTCACTACCATTTCCATTATAAACGGATATTTTGGTATCGTATCCTTTAGTATTTAATACCCAATTTTTGCTAAATAAGAGAGGAGAGTTTAAGAAGAGGGGTTGAAAAATGATACCTGAAGATAGCCGTTATAGTGGAATGAGTGATGGGGAATAGCATTGAATGTGAATTACGCGGAGTAGAAACACTTTTCGTACTCCGCGTTTGAAGCTTCAAAGACCAAGAGACCTAGGGCTCTTGGCGGTGCCCTATCACAAAATCCACTATGAACAAACGGCTATCAGTAAGGTTATCATTTTTCAAATTACACGAAAGACAGCAAAATAGTTATAGGATAGAACAAGAAAGGGAAAGCCAGAATAGAATTTTCGGTGTAAACTAATTATGAAAGCGAAATCATAATGAACGGAGGGATTTTGATGAAAGTCGCGGTTGGTATTGATATTGGGGGGACGAAGGTCGCGGTTGCGTTGATTAACGAAAATGGGGAGATCGTTAGTCGTTCACAAAGCCCAAGCCAAACAGCGAGTGCCGAAAGTTTATATCAAGGTGTGGTCCAACTGGTGGATAAAGTACTCAATGATAATGATTTACGCATTCAGGATACGTATGGGATTGGTGTTGGATTACCAGGGAAGGTAGATGTGGAAAACGGGGTAGCGATTTTCCAAAATAATATACCTTGGGCTAATTTTCCAATTGTAGAAAGATTGAAGGAAACGTACGGAGACATACCGGTGAAAATCGATAATGATGTTAAAGTAGCTGCTTATGCGGAATATCGATTACTCAATCTAAAACCTACAGATATGTTTGGATACGTAACGGTATCAACAGGAATCGCAGCCACCAACATCGTCAACAATACAATCTTACGCGGGGAAGGTTTCTCAGGCGAAATTGGGTTTGTCAAAGTGCCTTACTTTGAATGTCTCGATTCGTTAGAAGTGGCTTGTTCGGGTGTCGGAATCGAGCGTACAGGTCGTGAAATCTATGAAGACGAGACATTGACAACGAAAGACATCTTTGATAAATGGCGCAATGGTGAGGAAGCAGCTAGCCGTATCATCGAAGAAACAGCTATGGGATTAGCAAGTGTTCTTCATGGAATGGTCTGCTTACTAGATCCAAAAACTATTGTGTTCGGAGGTAGTGTTTCAAACTACAACCCAGACTTTATAGAACTCGTGAAAGAAGAGTTAGGGGAACTCCTTCATCACGAACAAAAACATATTCTGGAGCATATCCAAGCATCAACCATTAAGGGGGATAATGGTATCATTGGTGCCGGCCTGCTCGTTATAGAATAGTAAACGATAGAAAATGCTAGGATTGTCCTAGCGTTTTTTATTTTGTCGCCTATTTCTCTTTGGCGGTGTGAGATAAACTAAGAAAAGTTTGCTTATACATAAAGAAAAAAGAGTCCCTCGGACTATATAAAGTTAGAGTTTGCTGTGCTCATTAAATTGGAAACTAATTATTTAGCCTTTACCATTCAGCGATGTGAGATAAACTATTTTGAGTGATTCACTGAATGGCAAAGCTTGTTGATTATCAAAAAACATCAGTTTATTGAAAGAATAGTGGGGAATCACATTGAATGTGAATTATGTGAAGTTAGTGTGGAAATAGCCTTTCCTTTTTTGCGGTGTGAGATAAATTAAGAAAAGTTTGCTTATACATAAAGAAAAAAGAGTCCCTCGGACTTTATAATGACATTAATGGCGGTCACAACCGATGTGAATTACAGATTCTTGAAGAGAATTCTTCTAGAATCTGTTTGAAGCTCGGTAGGGTTGAGACCGTGGCTCAACCCGGTGTAGCCTTTTAAGTCATTATAATAACGTCCGAGAGGACTCTTTTGATTTTATTTTAGAAAGTAAGCAGGTAACCTTTCTTGGATTATCTCACTAAGCCTACCGCTTTTTCCATCTTGCGAAGTGTCTTATTCGCCACATAGTTCGCTTTCTTAGCACCTTCATCAAGAATCTCATCTAGCTTGTCAGATTTTAGTAATTCATAATAACGTTCTTGAATTGGTTCCATCACTGCGATAATCGCATCGGCTAATTCTTCTTTGAATTGGCCATAACCAACGCCTTTGAAGCGGTTCACGAGGGACTCAATACTTTCTCCAGAGAAAGCAGAGAAGATTGTTAATAGGTTAGATACGCCAGGTTTTTCAGCTGGGTCGAATTCAATCACACCGCTTGAATCTGTCACAGCGCTCTTGATTTTCTTACGAATTACAGAAGGCTCGTCAAGCATGCTGATGTATTCTTTTACGTTGGCGTCTGATTTACTCATTTTCTTCGTTGGCGTTTGTAAGCTCATGACACGTGCGCCAGCTTTTGGAATAAATGGTTCTGGCATTACAAGTAGTTGGTTGCCATTTCCGTAGCGACTGTTGAAGCGTTCAACGAAGTCACGTGTTAATTCCATATGTTGTTTTTGGTCTTCTCCAACAGGAACCACTTCAGCGTTATATAAAACGATATCGGCTACCATTAGAGGAGGGTATGTTAATAAACCAGCAGAAACAGATTGTTGTTTTTGAGATTTATCTTTATATTGTGTCATACGTTCTAACTCACCAACGCCGACATTACATTGAACAATCCATGCGGCTTGAGCATGTGCAGGAACTTCTGATTGTACGAAGATGGTTGACTTTTCAGGGTCAAGACCAATCGCAAGGTAAAGTGCTGCAAGTGAACGTGTTTGCTCTTTTAATTTCTTTGGATCTTGCGGAACGGTAATCGCGTGTTGGTTTACGATACAGTAAGTACAATCGTACTCATCTTGCAGGGCAACGAAGTTTTTCATCGCTCCAATATAGTTCCCAATAGTTGGGATGGCTGAAGGCTGAACGCCTGAGAAAATTCTTTTTTTAGACATATAAGTGCTCCTTAAACTTGTTAGTTTTATTATACCCTATTTTAAAAGGATTTTCATGAAAAAATAGTTTCAGTTATTTTCACCATTTGTGAATTCAGAGATTTTCTGCTGTGGAAATAAATACGAAATGAAAGCGAGTGAAAATGTTATGAAACATTAAAATTTTCATCAAAAGTGAAAAAAGTTTGTGCAAAACTAAAAAATATCAAAAAATCATATAGATTTTTTTTTATATATCATATATAATAATACACGTAGATTGGACCGAAGACATTAGAAGAGGAGGACATTGACGTATGGTTACATTATATACATCACCTAGCTGCACATCTTGTCGTAAAGCTCGTGCATGGTTAGAAGAACATAACATCTCGTACACAGAAAGAAACATTTTTTCAGAACCATTAACAATTGACGAAATTAAAAACATCCTTCGAATGACAGAAGACGGAACAGAAGAGATTATCTCAACTCGTTCAAAAGCATTCCAAGAGTTAAAAATCGACTTAGATGAAGTTCCATTAAATCAATTATTCTCATTAATCCAAAACAACCCAGGATTACTACGACGCCCAATTATGTTGGACGAAAAGAGATTCCAAGTAGGGTACAACGAAGACGAAATTCGTCGCTTCTTACCACGTGAAGTTCGTGCTTATGAATTAGATATGGCACAACGCTTAGTTAACTTTTAATGATCTAAAGCCCCGATGATTCGGGGCTTTTTTTGTGCTCAAAACTTACTGATTTTTGGAAAAGTTTGGAAATAACTATTCATAAGCGAATCGCTATAAAAAATAAGAACCTCATGTGAGGTTCTTATTTTTTATAGTTCTTTATAGTAATAAACTGCCAGTTGTGTACGATCGCGTAACTCTAACTTTTCGAGTAAGGCTGATAAGTAGTTTCTTACCGTTCCTTCACTGAGATACATTTTCTCGGCGATTTCTTTATTATTGAAGCCTTCTGCAACGAGATAGAGTAGTTCGTTTTCCCGCTCGCTTAAATGAGTGCTCGATTTCTTCTCGAAGGTTTTCTTCACGGGCATTTCGATTGTAGAATCGTAGACGATTTGTCCATTCATTACAGCATCGATGGCTGGAAGAATTCCTTTAATATGTTGTTTTAATAAGTAGCCCTTGCATCCAAGTGAGAGGGCCTTTGTGATGTACTCGTCATCTTGGAAGGTCGTCAGGAATAAAATCTTTGCATCAGGAAAATCTTTTAAAATCGTTTCTGCAGCTTCGATTCCGGTAGTAGGCTCCATTCGAATGTCCATCAATACTAAGTCTGGTTTGTGAGTGATATATAATTCGACAGCATCCTTTCCATCACTACCTGTTCCAACCACTTCGATATGGTCTTGAACAGACAGAATTGTCTCGAGCGCTTGTAGCACTAGAAAGTCGTCATCGACTAGAATCGTTTTAATCATGTTTGACCTCCTGTTTAGGGATGCGAATAAAGATATCGTATCCGTTTGTTGTTTGTAATGTCATAATCCCTTTATGTTTCTCCACCAGTTCTTTCATCATCGTGAGACCCATTCCCGGGGTGTCGTTACTCGTTTCGTTTCCATTATCTTTATATTGAATCGTGTAGTAGTTCTTTTGTTCTAGTAAAAACAATTGGATTTGATTGCCATTTGAATACTTCATAAAATTCGTTGCCATTTCCTTACAAATGGTCAGAATGTCGTATTTCAATCCGATTGGAATTTCATCTGAAATCGTATTTTGATAATTGACTTGTGCCTTTTCCTCAAGCGGGTGAAGAATCTCGTCCATCTTTTGAGAAAGTAGGAAAGAATCATCGTAAAGCTGATGAATCGTTGTTCGGATTTCGTCCATCCCGTTTTGAAGGATGCCAGAAACTTGTTCTAACTTCTTTGCAACAACAGGTTCATTGGTGATAATTTGTAAGGCTTCTAGCTGCATAATCGAAGCACTGAGCGTATGTCCGATTTGGTCATGCAAGGCGTGAGAAATACGATTCCGTTCCTTCAGCGTTGCAACTTCCATTTGCTTTAAGGTTTCCTCTTGGCTAAATTGTTGCCTTTGTAATAAGCGAAGTCGTTCATGTTCTAAGGTATCTTGAATTTGATAATTCTTCGTACGGAATTCTTTATCGTATCGGCTACGTAAAATCAGATAAGCTCCAATGACCGATAATAGTAATGTGAATAAATCTGGTCGCAGTAAAAGGAGGATTCCAGCAAACGAACCAGGTAGCCCAAATAGTTGGGTAGCATGCATGATGAAAATAGAAAGATAGAATCCCGTTTCAGGATAGAAGATGCATAGAGCACCCGATATCACTAGCGAAACGCGTCGAATCCAATGGTTTTCAAAAACTTCTATAGAGAGAGAAAGAATAAAAATACACAGGCCTAAAAATATCGTAAAGACTTCCGTTTGTTGTCCTGTTAAATATATACTAATCAAAATAAAAAACATTAACTTCTCTATAAATGTCCGCACGCTTCTCACCTCCAAGTCTCTTTCTTTCAGTGTAGCCGAAATAAGGTTAAATTTCTAGCGATTTATGACAAATGTCATATGAAACTAACGACATTTGACACTAGTTTGTGACAAGGGTGGTCGATATACTAAGAGTGTAAAAACAATTAATGAGGTGAGGACATGGAAAACAGTATCCAAGTAAAGGGTTTAGTGAAACGATATAAAGACCTAATGGCATTAAATCATTTTGATATTGAAATTCGAAAAGGAGAGCTTCTAGCGCTTCTTGGACCAAATGGCTGTGGGAAGACAACCGCGATTAATAGTATGTTAGGCTTCTTAACCTTTGATAGTGGAGAGGTAACCGTTCTAGGAGAGAGTAAGTTCCCGTTATCCAATAAAGTACGTCGCGAAATCGGGATTGTTCCACAAGAACTAGCATATTTAGAAAATTTAACAGTAGAAGAAAATATTGATTTCTTCTGCGGGCTGTATATTTCAGATGCAAAACAACGAAAACAATATGTACAAGAAGCTATCGAGTTTGTAGAACTACAAGAGTTTCGCAAGTTTGTTCCAAAGAAATTGAGTGGAGGATTGAAACGACGCTTGAATATCGCTTGCGGAATTGTGCATAAGCCAAGTTTAATTTTCTTCGATGAACCAACAGTAGCCGTAGATACACAAAGTCGTTCATTCATCTTAGAAGGGATTCGCAAACTGAATGAACAAGGAAGCACAATTATTTATACAACACACTACTTAGACGAAGTGGACGGATTAAGTGACCGCATCGTGATTATGGATAAAGGAAAAAGCATTGTTTCAGGAACTTCGCAAGAACTGAAGAAATCGATCGCGACTTCTGAAATTATCCAAGTGGAACTTTCAACCGTTCCAACTGAAGAACAAGTGGCTCGCTTAAAACAAATTCCACACGTTCTTGTATTAGAGCATCATAAAGATCATTTGAAATTCAACTTTGAACAAGGAACGAATCACTTACTTCACGTGGCAAACGCCCTAGAAGAATTGAACTTAAGCTATGTTCGTTTATACAGTGAACAGCCAAGCTTAGATGATGTGTTCCTTGCATACACAGGGAAAGGACTTCGAGATTCATGAAGACATTCTTAAAGCTATTTACGTATTTATCCAAAGACGCCTTAAAAGACTTTTCATTCTCGTTTTGGGTGTTACTCTATCCGATTATCTTGATTTCACTCTATTTCGTATCCTTTTCAGGAATCATGGAACAAGACATGGGGACGGTTCGCGTAGCCATGACGGCCGACAACCCATATCACCAAGTGTTTGAACAAGCCGGAGATTACTTCGAGATTATCGATGTAGAGTCAGAGGAAGCAGGGAAGGCACTCGTCACAGAGGATAAAGCAGACGGATTTCTTGAAAAGAACTTAGACGTGGTGGTTAGCAAATCGATGGGGATTCCACAAAGCGTGTTGAAAAATGTAGCCACACAAATTAAACAAGTGCAAAGCCTTGGACAAGGCGCAGCGTCAATCGATTTTAACAAGAGCTGGGTGACGCAAGAGACCACCGATGTCAGTCAAGGAACGATGTTATTTTACAGCGCGATTGCTAGCTTCACGATGTACTCAATGTTTAGTGGTGTCGTTTGTGCAGCTTACTTAAACGGGAACTTATCGCCGATTGGACGCCGGATTATGGGCAGCCCATTTAGCAAAGGCAAACTCATTATCAACTGCTTTATGATTGGCTTATTACTCAACATCGCGTCAAACGCAATCATGCTGGTCTATACGACACAAGTATTGAAAATTAATCTATTTGCAGATTGGGCAGGAAGTCTTCTTCTTATATTGATGGGAAATGTATTTGGAATTGCAGCAGGGCTTCTCATCGGAACCAATCAAAAACTAACAATACAGGGAAGAATTATCTTCTCATTAATTACAAACCTCGTCCTTTCAGCACTCGCTGGGATGATGGGTACGGCCATGAAAGGATTTGCCAATACCTTCATGCCAGGATTTAACCAATTTAATCCAGTTGCGTTAATGGTTACAGGATTTTATCAATTAAATCGCCTCGTAGGTAGCGCCCAGATGGGTAGAACCTACTTATTACTTGGCGCATACACACTAGCACTTCTAGGATGTGCACTATGGAGATTAAGGAGAACACGTTATGATAGTCTATAAATATTTTCTAAAACTTGCTTATCGATTAAAATCATATGCGATTATTTTCCTAGTCATCTTTATGGGAATGGGACTTTCTTCAGTACTAGGAAACAATGAAGTCACAGGGTTCAAAGATACTCAATATAAAGTCTTGATTAAAGACGAATCAGATGGCAGTAGTGAAATTATCAACGCGCTCATTGCCGCACTTCAAAAAGATCATAAAGTCACACTCACAACCAATAGCGATAACAGCATGAAAGAAGCTGTCTATGGAAATGATGTAGATGGGGCCCTTTGGATTCCATCGGATGTTGATACAAGAATCAACAATGGGGAATCTGCTGTCAAAATGGAAATTGGAAATTCACTGAACGGAAATATCCTTCGTGAGTACGTCAATTCCTATATTCGCTATGCGGTTGTATTGAAAAATCAAGGCAACTTCAGCGTTGAAAATATGAATAAGATTTTAAGCGAGCAAGCTTCCGTGAGTGTGATTTCAAAAGACAACACGCTTAAAGGGGACGATTACTATGCAAAATTTGGTGAAATCTACTTTGCGTACACACCGTTCGTTTATATCTCAGTCTTTATCTTCTTACTTGGTTTAATTTTTTCAATGCTTGAAACTGACGAAGTTGCTAAACGAATTGTTATTGGTATGAAGAGTGTAAACCAAGTGATGATTGAAAAATTCCTTGGGGGCTTAACAGTTGTTGGGGTTATCGTTGGAATTAACTTACTATTCGTAGCCATTGTGGCACCAAGTTTCTATGTGAGTGCGGGTGCTCCAAAAGCATTAATGCTCACTTTCGCGTCGGCACTTACAGCTTATGCATTGGCGTTCCTCTGCTCGGTCATTATCGGGGATAACACGTATGGGTATTCTGCAGCAAGTACGGTAGTGGGGATGGGTGTATCCTTTATCTCAGGGATTTTCGTTCCGTTAGAGTTACTCAATCCATTAGCCATTAGCATTGCGAAATTCTTCCCAGTGTATTATGTCATCACAGCAGCGGAAAATTCATCGCTAGAATTTTCAAGTTACGCTATGAATCTGGGTATGGTTCTCTTGTTTGGAATCTTGTATTTAGCATTAGCCTTTAGCATCCAACAAATCCGAACAAGACAATTCGGCCTCACCCTCCGCAAAGCCTAAGCCTTTTTTATAAAAAGAGAAGAAGCCTCGTCGTTTCGCGACCACTTCCATCCTATTCACCTTTCAAAAATAAGAAATACGAATGGGTGGTATTTAGAAACCAGCTTTGGGTGGATGATAAAAATTTAGCGAGAAATAATTTAGAAAGAAGATTCCACAGAAGCCTGCGGATTTTATAATCGCAGTAACGGGAAATCGCATCGAATGTGAATTAGGCGGAGTAGGGACGAGTCCTGTACTCCGCCTTTGAAGCTTCGAAGGTGTAAGACCATGGCTTACACCGGTGCCCCGTAACAGCGATTATAAACCGAATCCGCAAGGATTCAGGGAATCTTCTTTCTTTACAAAAAAGGTATTCCTTTACTTAATAATGTTTCTGCACATCCATCCAAAGCACCAACCTATTCATATTCCAATCGTATTTCTTTTATTTTTGTCGGGTTTGGTCTAAAATAATTAGATAAGGTAAAAAGGGGTGAATATTATGGAAATGGAACGCATTAACGACGATACATTCTTGTTGCGTATCGAGAACCAAGATCTAATCGACCGTGGTACATCAATACCTGAATTACTTGGAAATCCAGGCGAAATCGAAGGCTTTTTCCATAGTATTTTAGAGGAGATGGGCGTCTTACATCAATTCGAAGATTCAGACGGTTTGAGCTTCCAAATCATGCCAAATGCTGATGGATTAGAACTCTATGTCACACGTATTGTGGATATGGGGGATGAATCAACTGATGAACGCATGGTTCGAAATATCGTGGATACGATTCAACATTCGCTGACAGACCGTATTGGTAAGAAGCGCAAGGACAAGAATGAAGACGGCAAACTTTCTCCAAAACCAGTGATAAATACAGAAGATAAATCTTCTACATTGAAACCAATCGATGTGACTGTTGTCTTTGAAGACTTCGAAGATTTTGTCTCAATGGCAAAAGAAGCATCAGGTGAATTTGACCAATCTGTTCTTTACCGTTACAGCGGACATTACTTCTTACACGTTTTCCATCAAGTGGAAAAACCAGAAGAAGTGGCTTCAAAAATGGCTCTTATTCGTGAGTACGCAGAGTTCTCAAGAATTTCATGGGAAGTATTAAAAGAATACGGCGAAGTGATTATGCCAGAAGCAGCCTTGGAAACAGGTAAACAATATTTCTAAAAAACAAAAAGAGTTGAGCAGTCGACTCTTTTTTTGATACAAAGGAGTAATCAAAATGA
This sequence comes from uncultured Carnobacteriaceae bacterium, assembly GCA_938039195.1. Taxonomy (GTDB): domain Bacteria; phylum Bacillota; class Bacilli; order Lactobacillales; family Aerococcaceae; genus Granulicatella. Next base: position 23,681 of record CALHVK010000028.1, on the reverse strand, counting down.
ATGAAACCATCAAAACACAACTCAACCACCGTACAATTCGTGCGTTTGAAGACAAACCTTTAACGAAAGAGGAAGTGGATTTACTTGTAGAAGTGGCGCAAAGAACAGCTTCAAGTATGTACTTACAAGCCTATTCGATTATTAGTGTAACAGACCCAGAATTGAAGAAGGAATTAGCTGCAGTGAGTGGGCAACCTTATGTGGCTAACAATGGACATCTATTTGTATTCGTGGTGGACCAACGTCGTAACACGGAAATTGCAAAAGCCTTAGGACAAGAAGTAGGCGTTCAAGGGAGCGCAGACCGTTTCGTATCAGGACTAACAGATGCAGTGATTGCAGCGCAAAATGTGGTTGTAGCAGCAGAATCTTTAGGGATGGGGACTGTGTATCTAGGAAGTTTCTTTAACGACACAGCAAAAATCGTCGAGTTACTAAATTTACCAAAATACACTTACCCAGCAATCGGGTTAGCGGTAGGTTGGCCCTCCCAAGAGCCACAATTAAAACCGCGTCTTCCAAAAGAAGTCATTCATATGGAAAATGGATACCATGAACTGGAGAATCCATTAGAAGAGTTGAAAGAGTATGATGCGACAGTGACAGAATATTACGATCTTCGTGATGCTAACCGACGTGTAGATGCTTTTACAAAACAAGTGTCTACAAAATACCACACGCTTGGTGCAAAACGTGCGGAAATGTTTGATGTACTAAAAGCACAAGGATTCCTAACGGAAGAATAAAAAGAAGACAAGAAATAGTGGAATAAACTATTTCTTGTCTTTATTTGTTTTATTGAATGTTTAATGAATCAAGGACTGATTGTTTCATGCCTTCGATTGAAAGAACTTTTGTATGACGAATTGGCGCATCCAATACGCTTGTAACAGCTGTTGGAATGGCAATGCCGCTTTCTTGTTGAATCGCATCCATGAGTTCTACATCTGATTGATTCGTATCCACGTCTAGAGCTGAAAGTACGCTTTGTGGGAATTTATATGGACTAGCAGTCGATACCACCACCGTAGGAGTGGCGTCTCCTGTTTCTTTCTTATATTTCGTATACACAGCATCTGCGACTGCAGTGTGTGGATCTAATAAGTAGTGCTCGCTCTTGAATACATCGTGAATCGTTTGAGCTGTTTCTTCTTGGCTTGCACGGTTTCCATAAAATTGTTGGAAGAGAGCCGTATCTGTATTTGGAACAGAGTAGCTTCCGTTTTCTTTTAGAGAAGTCATCAGTGCATTTGTTTCCTGAGAGCTGCGTCCTGTTAATTCAAAGACAAAACGCTCAAGGTTACTTGAAACAAGAATATCCATACTTGGAGAACTTGTTAATTTAAATTCACGTAGTCGGTTGTATGTTCCTGTTTGGAAGAAATCAACAAGTACATCGTTTTCGTTTGAAGCACAGATGAGTTTGTTAATTGGAACACCGATACCTTTTGCGTAGTAGGCTGCTAGAATGTTCCCGAAGTTACCAGTTGGAACGACAACGTTCATAGGCTCGCCAATAGCCAGAGTACCGTCTTTCACTAGTTGTGCGTACGCGAATACGTAGTAAACGATTTGTGGGCAAAGACGTCCGATATTGATGGAGTTTGCAGAAGAGAATTGGAATCCTTTTTCTGCTAGTGTTGCGTTTAGTTCTTTATCCGCGAATAACTCTTTCACTTTTGTTTGTGCGTCATCGAAGTTTCCTTCAACACCATATACAAAAGTGTTATCGCCTGCTTGTGTCACCATTTGGCGTTCTTGAATCGTACTTACGCCACCTTTTGGATAAAAGACGATGATATTTGTATGAGGAACATCCGCAAATCCTGCAAGGGCAGCTTTACCAGTGTCTCCTGAAGTCGCTGTTAAAATGACGATTTCTTTATCCGATTGGTTTTTCTTTGCTGCAGTTGTAAGCAGATATGGCAAGATGGAAAGCGCCATGTCCTTGAAGGCGATAGTTCTTCCGTGGAAAAGTTCCATGAAATGACGGTCGCCAACTTTCTTCACAGGTGCGATTTCTTTTGTATCAAACGTTGTATCGTATGCGGAATGCACGCATTGTGTGATTTCTTCTTTTGTAAAATCTGTTAAAAAGGCAGATAAAATGTCGATGGCTATTTCTTGATAACTTTGAGTTTTTAAAACTTCCCAGTCCAGAGTCACTTCTGGGAGGGCAGTCGGTACATATAAACCACCGTCTTCAGCAATTCCTTTTAAAATGGCTTGTGAAGCTGTAACGCGGTTGTTTGTGTCTCGTGTACTAATGTATTGAATTGTGGACACTTGAGTCCCTCGCTTTCTAAAATTTCGTTGCGCTCATTGTACCATAAATCGCGCTCTGAACACAAAACACAGGCCTATTTTACGCGAAAAGAAATTTTGGAGTGGGGAGTTGGAGTCATTTTAAACAGAAAGATTTTCCTTAAAATAAAATGAAAATTTCGTTAAAAAACAAAGGGCAATCTGTTGAAAACAAGGATAAAGATTGATAGAATTATTCTAGTGATTCGAGCTGATTACGTGTCTTTGGGGTGACTCAGGGACAATTTTTTATTATCAAAATCAATATAAAGGAGTGAGAAAATGCTAAAACAGATTATTCCGTTTTTTAGTAAGTATAAAAAATATCCTTTCTTAGCGTTTTTTGCCATCTTAATCGAGGTGCTCTGTGAAGTAGCGCAACCGATTATTATGAAGCAAATTATCGACGAAGGGATTCCAAATAAAGACTTAGGCTATATTATGCAACAAGGATTGATTATGGTTCTGGTTGCCATTGTTTCCCTATCTGCCGGAGTACTTGGTGCGAAATTTGCATCGATTGCCGGAGCTGGAGTAGCTGCAGAATTACGTTCTGCTGAAATGAAGAAAATTCAAGCCTTCTCATTTAAGAACATAGATCACTTTTCAAATGCATCTTTAATTACGCGTATGACAAGTGACGTTAACAATATTCAAAATACAGCCATTATGACGATGCGTATTTTAGCGCGTGCGCCTATGATGTTTATCTTCGCCATCTTCTTTGCGGTAAGTATCAATGCGCAATTATCTCTTGTCTTCATGGTTGCTGTACCAATCTTAGTCCTTTCATTAGCATTAATTATTTCTACAGCCTTTCCTCGCTTTAGAAAATTACAACAAGCAACAGACGGTATCAACCGTACATTGCAAGAAAATTTTATCGGTATTCGCGTTGTAAAATCATTTGTCCGTGAAACGTTCGAGAAGAAGAAATTTGGTAAAGAAAACTCTACATTTAGAGAACGTGCCCTACATGCGATGTATGTCGTGATGTGGAATAACCCGATCATGCAATTAACCATTTATGCAGTAACGATTGCAGTCATGTGGTTTGGTGGCGGTCTTGTTATTAGCGGCACGATGACAACCGGGGATTTGATCAGTTTCATTTCTTATATTACACAAATCTTGATGTCTCTCATGATGATTTCATTCGTATTCGTTATGTTAACAATAACAAAAGCTTCTATGGACCGTATCTTCGAAGTATTAGATACAAATATTGATGTAGAAGAGCCAGAATATCCAATTACTGTGGACAAAGTCTATGGTGAAGTCGAATTCGACCATGTTCATTTCTCTTACGGGAAACAACAAGATGAAGAAGTGTTAAGCAATATCAGCTTCAAGATTAAACCAGGTGAAGTGTTCGGGATTATCGGGCCAACAGGTTCAGGAAAATCTTCTCTTGTACAGTTGATTCCTCGACTCTATGACACAACAGCTGGTACGGTTCGTGTGGGTGGTCATGATGTTCGTGACTATCGTTTTGCAGATTTACGTCAAAACGTATCGATGGTATTACAAAAGAACACATTATTCTCTGGAACGATTCGTGAGAACCTCTTATGGGGAAATCCAAATGCGACAGAAGAAGAGATGATTCAAGCGGCGAAACACGCTCAAGCGCATGACTTCATTATGGAAATGCCAGATGGATACGACACTCGTGTAGAACAAGGTGGTTCAAACTTCTCTGGTGGGCAAAAACAACGTCTGACAATTGCTCGTGCGATGTTACGTAAACCAGCCGTGTTAATTTTAGACGATTCCACTTCAGCAGTGGATACGGCCACTGACTCAAAAATTCGTGAAGCGTTCTTTAACCATTTACCAGATACAACGGTCATCATTATTGCTCAACGAATTTCATCCATCCAAGGTGCAGACAATATTCTTGTATTAGATGATGGTAAAGTAGGTGGACTAGGAACTCACGAAGAGTTAATGGAAACAAACGACTTGTATCGTGATATTTTTGAAACCCAAATGAAAGGAGCCAAAGGAGATGAGTAGAAATAAAGGGCCAAAACGTCCAGAAAATATAAAACAAACTTTGGCAGACTTATGGGGTTATTTATGGAAGAGTAAATGGACTCTTGCAGTTGTTGTAGTCTGCTTAATCGTTTCAAGTGCATCCGGAATTATCGGTACTTATGCGATTCGTCCGTTAATCAATGATTTCATTGAAACAGGAGATTTAGCAGGATTAGCGAAAATGCTTGGTTTCATTGCTATTGTGTATGTTCTAGGAGCAACAGCCAGCTACTTCTCAGCACGTTTGATGGTAACTGTTGGACAAAATACCATCGAAAAAATGCGTGCAGATTTATTCAACCATATTCAAAGCTTGCCAATTCGTTTCTTTGATACGAATAAGCACGGAGACTTAATGTCTCGTTTTACAAACGACTTTGAAAACATTCAAAATGCGTTTAACAACAGTATGTTAATGATTATCAGCTCAATCCTTCAATTAGTATTGACATTTGTGATGATGATTATTCTTTCACCGATTTTAACAGTGCTTTTAATTGCAATGGTATTCTTGATGTTCCAAATCGTGAAGAAACTAGGGGTAAAATCAGGAAAACAATTCGCTGCGCAACAAGCGATTCTTGGACAAGTGAATGGATTCGTGGAAGAGCATATTGAAGGACAAAAAGTTGTTAAAGTATTTAACCACGAACATAAAGTGCTTGATGAGTTCAATAAACTCAACACTGAGCTTCAAGAAGCTGCAACGAACGCACAATTCTATTCAAGTATCATGTTCCCAATTTTAGGAAACATCAGTTACGTGAACTATGCGATTACAGCGGCAGTTGGTGGATACTTGGTAATTATTAATACAATGGATATCGGGGGACTTGCCTCATTCCTACAATTCTCAAGAACATTCGCGCAACCACTTGGTCAAATGTCTCAACAAATGAATGTACTTCTTAGTGCGATGGCAGGGGCTGAACGTATCTTTGCGATTCTTCGTGAAGAACCTGAAGTCGATGAAGGAACGGTTACTTTGGACCAACGCGATCCAAAACAATGGTATTGGGTGGATGGTGACAAACGGATTCCAGTTGTCGGAAACATCCAACTACACAATGTTGACTTTGGTTATGTGCCAGGCGTGCGTATCTTAAAAGATATCAATGTATGGGCTGAACCAGGATTGAAAGTAGCCTTTGTTGGGGCGACTGGTGCTGGTAAAACAACCATTACAAACTTAATTAACCGTTTCTACGAAATTGATTCTGGGGTTATTACTTTCGATGAGATTCCAGTAACGAAGATTAAGAAAGATGACTTACGTAAGACGATTTCTATCGTGTTGCAAGACACGCATTTATTTACTGGAACGATTGCGGATAATATTCGTTATGGGAACTTAGATGCGACGGATGATGAAGTGATTAAAGCGGCGAAACTTGCGAATGCCCATAGCTTTATTAAACGTCTTCCACAAGGGTATCAAACAGAAATTACAGGGGACGGCGAAGGCTTGTCTCAAGGACAACGTCAATTACTCGCAATTGCGCGTGCTGCCGTTGCAAACCCTAAAGTGTTAATTCTAGATGAAGCAACAAGTTCGATTGATAGCCATACAGAGGCGTTGATTTCACGTGGTATGGACCAATTGATGGAAGGGCGTACTTCATTTGTAATTGCCCACCGTTTATCTACGATTCGTAATTCAGATGTGATTATGGTAATGGATCACGGTGAGATTATTGAACGTGGAGACCATGAGAGTCTTATGGAAAAACGTGGAATCTACTACAAACTATACACAGGCCAAATCGAACTCGATTAGTGCACAAATAATAGAAAAGAGATCCTTCGGATATTTTTATAGTAACTACAATAGCTGTACCGGAGTGAGCCTTGCGTCTCACTTCCTATCGATTCTCAAACGGATGCTATGGATTAAAATCCTTAGCGTCCGTAATTCGAATCAATTACACTCGCTATTGTTGTTACTATAAAATCCGAAGGTCTCTTTTTCTATATAAATGAATTGCAATTTGACAGTGTATAGTTGTAGTGCGAATAAAGACACCAGAAAAGAGACATTGTTTGGGTACTATTTAATCCGAAGGTCTCTTTTTTTGTATAAATGAAATGCGATTTGATAGGGTATAGTTGTAGCTAAATGAAAGGAAAATTGTATGGGGTGTTTGTGAATTTAGTGAATTAATTTTGAAAAAAATACGTTGAAAGGGCTTTTATATAGATGTTTTCAACGTTTATAGAATTTGTATCACATTGTGAAAATGCAAATTAATGCTCGAGAGAGGAAATTATTTGCAATAGTTTTTTTGGTATGATACTATATTTCGGCAGTAAAGATAGAAAGGAAGATATGAATGAAAAAATTATCTGCAAAATTATTAGTGATTGTAACTTTATTAGGTCTAGTAGGGCTATTCTCAAATACAGTAGCGCAAGCGGCAACTCCAGAAGTGCTTACTGTAAATATCACTGATTTAACAAAAGAACAACGTGAGGCAATCCAACCTGGACAGCCTGCTCCAGCAAAAGAAGGTGAACGTACTTTATTAGTCTATGCGTACGACAAAAACGCATGTCAATTAGCGCCAGCATTACCAGAAACTGGTACAGGTTCTCAAGCAATGATGATGGTTGCTGGAATCGTAGCATTAACAGGTGCTGCATACTTCTTAGTAACAAACAAAAATGGTAAGAAAATGGTATTAATGGCAGGACTTGTATTATCAGGAGCAGTTGCTGCAACATCAGTTGTATCTGCAAATGAAACTTTATCGGACGATAGCTGTTACAAATATGTAGGATTCATCAATGAATCAGTTGAAACAACAATTGAGTCAACAACTTCAGCAGAAGCAACTACAGAAGCTACAACGGTAGAATCAACTGAAGAGACTACAGAAGCTACAACGGCAGAATCAACTGAAGCAACTACAACAACAGAAGAGACTACGGAATCAACAACAGAGTCTACTACAACTACAGAAGAGACTACTGAATCAACAACAGAGTCTACTACAACAACAGAATCAACAACTACTACAGAATCAACTACGACTACTGAAGCAACAACTACTACGACAGAAGAAACTACAATGGGTGATGCTAGTGTATTCCCGTATGATCATTTATAATTCAATATGAAACGAAACTGGTGAAGGAAACTTCGCCAGTTTTTTTGTATTTGCTAATATAGATGGAAAGGTTTAAATGTGAAGAGTTTGTGAAATTTCACAAGAATTATTTGAGTTTCAAGGGGAGTTATGTGATAATAAAAGTGAATTCATAAAAAGTGAGGAAGGTGTGTATGAAGAAAATTGGTTTAAAACTAATAACAATCATCATGTTATTTGGATTTTTTGGATTGAAATCAAATAGGTTAGTAGAAGCAACAAATACAGAAATTATCAGTGTTCAATTGAAAGATTTAACGCCAGAACAGAAAGAAGCAATCCAACAAGGTGAGCCGAATTATGAAGCGTTAGACGGAGAAAGAATTATACTCGTATATGATTTCAACAAAGAATTATGTCAGTTACCAAATACTGGAACTAATTCTACCATGATATTTATGGCAGTAGGAATCTTAGCGCTGACGGGAGCAGGCTATTTCTTAGTCACAAATAAAAATGGCAAGAAATTTATTTTAATGATTGGATTAGTATTGTCTGGAGTTGTAGCGAGTACTACATTAGTGTTTGCGGGTGCTTCATATACTGAAGAAGAGTGTACTATTTATATCGGTTATATTCGTGAAAGAAGTACGACTACTACAACGGAAGCTACAACAACACAAGAAGTCACAACGGTTGAAACAACAGTAGAAACAACAACTGAAACTACGACGACAGAAACAACGACAACAACAGAAACGACTACTGAAGAACCAGCAACTGAACAAACGTATACAGCAGTTGTAACTGATCATATTTAACAGAATCAATGAACATACCTCAAGTTTCCATTTTTTCCTCTTAAGAGACAAAAATTGGATAAAAATACGAATCTACATTTTTGCATTTTGAATAATGGTACAGTAAAATATCTGTTATAAAAAAATAGGGGGTATGGATGTTTGAAAAAATCAATTAAATTAATCGTAGCTACTTTAATCACTTTAACAATCGGTTTGACAGTATCTTCAACTGCACAAGCAGCAACAGTACACTATGTCGATTACGATAAAACAACTGAAAACATTAGAAAAGAAATCAAACAAGGTAAACCAACTGAGGCAGATGTTCAAGACGGATCTCATGCGGTTTATGTCTATAGAAAAAATAATACTTGTGGCGTATCCGTTCCTAAAAGAGGTCAAGAATTGCCAAATACTGGTACAGTAGCAAACACTGTTTCAGCTGCTTTTGCGGTAGTGCTAGTAGCAGGTGGTCTTTACTTAGTGAAATCAAATAAGGTACGCAATATTGCTAAAACAGTTTTAGTACTTGGGGGCTTAGGAACTTTCTTTGCTTTCCAAGGGGAAGTATTCGCGGCAGATAGCTCAATTCTAGGTCAAATCATTGAACAAATGAACTTAGACCCTGAGGAAATCGATTGTTATGACTACGTTGGATTCTATATTTCAAAAGAAACGACAACTGCAGAACCGACAACTGTTGTGACTACAGAGTCGACTACTGAAACAACAACAGAAGAACCAACAACGACAACAGAAGCTACAACAACGACTGAAACAACAACGACAGAAGAGCCAACTACACAGACTGAAGGAGCAACTACGACAGAAGCGTATACAGTCGCGCCGACGGATCGTTTATAATCATCAAGAAGCCTGGAGATAATCTAGGTTTCTTTTTTAGTTCTTATAATAGAAGAAGCAGAAAAAGAACAACCGATTAATAATATAATTAATTGCTTTTTAAAATTGAATACAGTACGATGAACTGTAACAAAAAATAGAGGGAGATGAATCGATGAAGAAATTAATGAAGATTCTATTAACCACTTTAGCAACAGTAACACTAGGAGTCAGTGTAGCAGCGCCTGCATCAGCCGCAAGTGTAAATTATGTTGATTATGACAAAACAACTGAAACCGTTAGAAAAGAGTTCAAACAAGGAAACCCAACTGAAGCAGATTTACAGGCTGGATCGCAAGTGACTTTTGTTTATAAGAAGAACGGAACTTGTGGTGTATCGATGCCAAAACATGAAAAAGAATTGCCAAATACTGGTACAGTAGAAAATACAATTACATTGGTATTCTCAGTTCTATTAGTAGCTGGTGGTTTAACCTTAGTAAAATCAAATAAAGTTTCTCGAATTGCCAAAACTGTTTTAGTACTTGGTGGAGCAGGGGCATTCCTAGCTACTCAAGTTGAAGTGTTAGCAGCAGACAGCTCGATTCTTGGGCAAGTTGTAGAGCAAAATGATTTAACGCCTGAACAAGTGGATTGCTATGACTATGTTGGATATTACATTATAAGTGGTTCGACTACAACAGAAGCAACAACGACAGCCGTAACGACTGAATCAACAACAGAAACAACAACGGAAGGACCAACAACAACGACAACAACTGAAACTACGACGACAGAAGAGCCAACTACACAGACTGAAGCAACAACTGCGACACAAAGTATCACAGTTGCGCCAATTGATAATTTATAATAGAAGATAAAGATCGGAGTTAATGACTCCGGTCTTTTTTTATGTGGAAAAATGAAAATTAGTACGAAAAACCATCGGATTATTTCTGAACAAAATTGGAAACAATTGGAAATAAATATTTCCAAAAAGTTCCTTCTAGAGGAAAAAGCTGTAAGTATGTTAAAAAGTATATAAGTTGATGGAAAATATTTGAAATTTATTCAAATAAACTTTATAATTTAAACATAAAAATTTAAGGGGGAAAATTAGATGAAAAACAAATGGTTAAAACTATGTGTTGTAGGGATGATGTTATTTACTTTTTTTGGAATGTCTGCTTCTAAAGTAGCGAATGCGGAGACTCCTGAAGTCCAAGCAGTGAATATTGCTGATTTAACAAAAGAACAACGTGAGGCCATTCAACCAGGTGAACCAACTACACCTGCACAAGCTGGCCAAGCGACATTGTACGTTTATGAGTTGGATAAAGGGAAATGCCCATTAGGCGACACTTTACCAAATACGGGATCGTCATCAACAACAATTCTAGTGGTTTTTGGTATCGTATCATTATCAGGAGCAGCTTACTTCTTAGTGTCAAATAAGAAAGCTAAGAAAACAATTTTAATGATTGGATTAGTAGCAGCTGGAACAGCAGCAGCAACAACTTCAGTTTCTGCAGTAACTCCATATGAACAAAGTCTAAACGACATGGGTTGCTATCGATATGTTGGATACATTCGTGAGGATGTTTCAACGACAACTGAAGCAACAAAGACAACTGAAGCTGCAACAACTGAAGAAGTGGTTACATCAGAAGAAGCTACAACAACTGTTGAAACAACAACGACTGAGACAACTACAACAACTACTGATGAAGCAACAGCTGGTGAAGCAACAGCTGGTGAAGCAATAACTGCTGAAGAAATAACTGCTGAAGCAACAACAGAAACAGCAGCGACTCAATCCGTTGAGCCGATTACAGTATCACCAACAGACCACTTATAAACTAAGAGGAAATACGAAGACTGACAAATATTACTTTGTCAGTCTTTTTTTTTGCTTAAGACTCTATTAACATTTCAATCTAGGCTCTTTCTCTTTATATTTGTTCTATGCTATAATGACGGGGAGACTAGAAAGGATGAGTTTATTTCATGATTACATTAAAATCAAAACGCGAAATTGATGCAATGGAAGAATCAGGTGCACTGTTAGCATCTATTCACGTGCAACTTCGTGATTTTATTAAACCAGGTGTCACTACTTGGGACATCGATCAATTTGTACAAAAGAAAATTGAAGAAGCGGGTGGTTCAGCACCGCAAATTGGATACGAGGGATATAAATACGCAACATGCCAAAGTATTAATGACGAAATCTGTCACGGATTCCCACGTCGTAAACCGTTAAAATCAGGCGACTTAGTAAAAGTGGATTTCTGTGTGGAACTTAAAGGTGCTTTATCAGACTCTTGTTGGAGCTATATTGTTGGTGAAAGTACTCCAGAAATCGACCATTTATACGAAGTGACAAAGAAAGCTTTATACTTAGGAATCCAACAAGCAAAAGTTGGAAATCGTATTGGGGACATCGGTCACGCGATTCAAACTTATGTTGAAAGTGAAGGGTTATCGGTTGTTCGTGACTTTATCGGACACGGAATTGGACCAACGATTCATGAGAGTCCAGCAGTTCCTCACTACGGCGAACCTGGGAAAGGCCTTCGCTTGAAAGAGGGAATGGTTATCACTATTGAACCAATGGTGAATACGGGTACTTGGAAAGCAGAAATGGAAAGTAATGGTTGGACAGCTCATACATTAGATGGTGGACTAAGCTGCCAATTTGAACATACATTAGCCATTACAAAAGATGGTCCACGTATTTTAACATTACAAAAAGATCACGCAGAAGATGTGTTGAACTAAGGGAGGAAGTAAAAATGGCAATTTTAGTAACAGGTGGAGCAGGGTATATCGGTTCTCATACAGTTATCGAATTAGATAAAGCTGGATTTGACGTAGTTATCGTTGACAACTTCTCAAATAGCTCGCCAGAAGTATTGAACCGTTTAAAAACAATCACAGGAAAAGATTTCCCTCTATATGAAGGAGATATTCTTGATCGTGATTTCTTAGTATCGGTTTTTGAAAAAGAAAATATCGATTCAGTGATTCATTTTGCAGGGTTTAAGGCTGTGGGAGAGTCTGTTGAAAAACCTTTAGAATACTATCACAACAATATTACAGGAACATTAGTGTTACTAGACGTAATGCGTCAATTCAATGTAAAAGATATCGTGTTCAGTTCTAGTGCAACAGTATACGGTATGAATAATGTCGTTCCTTTTAAAGAAGAAATGCCAACAAGCGCAACAAACCCATATGGTTATACGAAAGTAATGCTTGAACAAATCTTGAATGACGTTGCTTTCTCAGATAGCGACTGGTCAGTCACAAACTTACGTTACTTCAACCCAATCGGAGCGCATGAAAGTGGCTTAATCGGAGAAGCGCCAAACGGCATTCCAAACAACTTAATGCCATATATCACTCAAGTGGCTGTTGGGAAACGTGAATTCTTAAGTGTATTTGGTGACGATTACGATACACATGATGGTACTGGTGTTCGTGACTACATCCACGTTGTTGACTTAGCTCGTGGACACGTACTTGCGGTTAAAAACAATGCGGCTCAAAAAGGTGCAAAAGTCTTTAACTTAGGAACAGGTATTGGATACAGTGTATTAGATTTAGTAAAAGCATTTATCTCAGAAAACGGAGTGGATATTCCTTACAAAATTGCACCTCGTCGTGCAGGGGATATCGCAACTTGTTATGCGGATGCCGCTAAAGCAAAAGAAGTGCTAGGATGGGTAGCGGAAAAGAACTTAAACGATATGGTTCGCGACTCATGGAACTGGCAAAAGAAAAATCCAGAGGGCTATTAGAAATAATTTTTAATACTGCTGAAAATTTAGTAAAAGAACTCCTTTGGAGTTGTTATTATGGCAGAAATGGTAGGATACCAGCTTGAGCCTAAGGTCTCAAGCTTACCAAGCTTCAAAGGGAGAGTAGCGAGTAATCGCAACTCTCCCTAATTCACATTGGTTATAATTTCCTACCATTGCCATAATAACTCCAAGGAGTTCTTTCTTTTGATTACAACCAAGGAGGTTCTAATGCCCCTCTGTGGAGGGAAGGAAGATAGTGCTAAAATATCTTTGGAGTTGTTATTGTGGCAAGAATAGTAGGATACCGGCTTGAGTCTAAGGTCTCAAGCCTACCAAGCTTCAAAGGGAGAGTAGCGAATAATCGCAACTCTCCCTAATTCACATTGGTTATGATTCCCTACTATTGCCACAATAACTCCGAGGAGTTTTATTTGATTTGAGCTATTTTTCTAGTAACCTTCTGTGAAAAAAAAGAAACAGCTATTACGAATTCAATCGTAATAGCTGGTTTGTTTATTTTCTTACTCGTTTTAGTGCTTCTTTGAAGAGTGGGTAAACGATTGGAACGGCGACTACTGTGAAAATGGCTGACCCAAATGTTCCTGTAATTTTATTGATAGCTTGAATGAATGCTGGAACTAAAGCAAGACCACCGATAATCATTCCTCTTAAGAATGTGTATTTAATAATATTGACGATGATTTTTACGATAGCAGCAATAACACCGACCGTGATAATATTAGCGATTTTATCATCTTTTTTCATCGCTTTTTCGTATACAAGATGAATCACATAGCAGACGATTAATGATTCAAGAATCGTTTGCCAAGCAACATTGGCGTAATTATTAAGGATGTCGAAAAGCCCAAGACCGATTGAAGCAGCGATTGCTCCTTGTTTTGTTCCGAAAAGTAAGCATCCGATTACTACAAGCGCGTTCCCAAAATGAACGAACTGTGTTGTGAATGGCATTGGGATTCTAAAGACGCTAACTCCCAAATAAATTAAAGCTGCGAATAAGCTTGTTTGAACTAAATCTCTTAAATCTGTATTTTTCATAATGACACCTCAGTAGTAAATTTTGTAGTAAGCATTCCAAGTTTTCTCTCGATTGGAAGACCGAATGGAATTTGTTCTGGTTGTTGGCTGCTTAATTGAAGCACTTCGTCGATAAATTGCAATGTAAAAGATAGTGCGTCTTCTATAGGCATTCCTTGTAGAATGCATGCAGTCGCTAGAGCGGCAAGGGTATCGCCTGTTCCGTAAAAATGATGTGGATACTTTGTTTTGTAGAAATCAAAGAATGAATCCGTTTCTTTGGTATAAAGTTGAACACCCGTAAACTCTTCGCTATCAGGGCAGCCGGTAATGACAACGTGTTTAGGCCCAAGTAGAGCTAGTTTCTTGGCTAGTTCCCTTGTAAAGTCCATCGTGATTTTTCCAGAAGGATACGCCGTTTCGGTTAATAAGCAAGCTTCCGTAATATTTGGATAAATCACTTGAGCCTGTTGAATAAGTTTTCTCATCGCTTCCACGTGTTCTGCCGTGAATCCGCTATATAGATTTCCGTTATCTGCCATAATCGGATCAACAAAAATTTGTGTAGATTCAGGCAGTTTTTCAATAGTATCTATCATCAATTCAATTTGTTCCGCATTTCGAAAATATCCCGTTAAAACAGCATCTGGATTTAATTCCAATTCTCTCCATTGGTTTAAAGATTGCTTCATAAATGCTGTTTGCTCTGCAATGGCGATATTTTTGAATCCGCCTGTATGAGATGAAAGGAGCACCGTAGGTAGGAGCATCGTTTCAATTTGGCAACAAGCAAAAATCGGGATAGCGGGGGCGAGTGCGACTTTGCCAATTCCAGGCAAGTCGTTTGCTAATAATATTTTTTTCATGTCTATTCCTCAAATTTCAATGTATCTGTATTGTAAAACGGGACAGGTGAGGATACAATAGGGATGAAAATAATCTGTACCGGTACAAAAGAGGTGTGTCATGTATCAATATCAACAATTAGCGCAACTATTAAAAAATGAAATTGTAAATGGAAACTTGCAAAAGGGAGATAAGCTCCCTTCGATTCGTGACTTGGTAGAACAGTATGGGGTTAATAAAGATACGGTGCAACGAGCACTTCGTAGTTTAAGGGAAGAAAGTTTTATTTATGCGGTAAACAAGAGTGGTTATTACGTTTTGAAAAATTCAGAGGGAAAGGATCGCGACGAAGAAGATTATTCACAACTTCCGATTGAAGATTTGCGTATCTGTTTTAATCAATCGCTGGCTAGTGCGCATGATTTAAAACTAACTAGAAAAGAACAAGCTTCTGGGATGGATGAATTGATTGAGGCATTGATGCCTATTTTAGAGGAATACGGAGTATATGCTACGAGGGAACAACTAGTCATAACGACCGGAACGCAACAAGCACTCTATATTTTACTGCAGTTGATTCAAGGGAAAAAGGTATTGCTCGAACAGCCAACTTATGCTCGGATGAATGAGTTGGTGAAGAGTTTGAATATTCCGTATGAAACGATTGAACGGCAGATGGATGGTAACATTGATTTAAACCGATTAGAGGAATTATTTGCGAGTGGAGAGTTCTCGCTATTTTATACAATTTCCCGGTTTCATAACCCGCTTGGCGGAAGTTATAGTGAAGCCACAAAGAAAAAAATTGTGGAACTAGCAAGTAAGTACTCGGTGTTTATTATCGAAGATGACTATATGGCAGATTTTGTCGAGGGAAATGCGACGCCGCTTCATTATTATGATATGGACGGACGTGTTATTTACGTCAAATCTTTCTCGTCAATTTTATTCTCAGCTTTAAAAATTGGAATTGTAGTATTGCCAAAAGAGTTAGTTGAACCTTTTGCGATGCGAAAGCTATGGATGGATTACGATTCGAATGTGATGATGCAAAAGACATTTACGCTATTTATTGAAAATGGAATGTTTGCGAAACATCGTAAAGCGATGGTAGAAGATTATAGCCAAAAAAGTAGGCGCGCTAAGAATTGGCTACTATCGATGAAAATTAAAGAAGGGATTCTTCACGGAACGCAATTGGTGTTTAAAAGAACTCCTGCAATGGAAGAAAAACTACAAGTGATGAATCTAAAAGCCAAACCTCTTGATGATTACTTTATCTCGAAAAATGCGCCGTCATTGGAACGATTGGATTTGGCTAAAATCCGCGAAATTTAGGTAAAAAGAAAGGTTAACAATTTATCTAAAAAATTTGCAAAACTCATACTTATTTGGTATAGTAACTACAACAATAATCAATCTCTATAAGGGAGTAACTGGCAACCAATCGTTGCGATAATATCAACAGCAAGCGAATTCTCGCTGGTATTATCTTGAACAGTGAGACTTATGTTTATTATCAATAGGATGATGGGCATAAGTCTCTCTTTTTATAGAAAAAGAAAAGGAGTGTATTTTGTTGGAACAACAAACAAAACCCGTATATTTGCAGTCTGTAGAAGATGTATTTAAAGAAGTACAATCAAGTCCTTCTGGTTTAAGCTCACAAGAAGCTGCATCAAGACTTGAAAAATACGGTGCAAACACGTTACAAGAAGGAAAGAAAAAATCACTATTAGAAAAATTCGTGGATCAATTTAAAGACTTCATGATTTTAGTACTTTTAGTGGCGGCAGTTGTTTCTATGTTTGCTCACCAAGGCGAACCAGACCCAACGGATGCAATTATCATCTTAGCGGTAGTGTTATTAAACGCTGTGTTAGGGGTCTTCCAAGAGTCTAAAGCCGAGGAAGCAATCGAAGCATTGAAGAAAATGGCTTCACCTGTGGCAAGTGTTTTACGTGATGGACATGTGGAACATATTAAAGGGGAAGACATCGTAGTAGGTGACGTTGTTATCCTTGAAGCTGGGGATGTCGTACCAGCGGATATGCGTTTATTCGAAGTAAACACAGTAAAAATTGAAGAGTCAGCATTAACAGGGGAATCCGTTCCAGTTGATAAAGACTTAGTTATTCCTACAGGAGACGAAGTGGGAATTGGAGATCGTACAAATATGGCGTTCTCAAGTACAAACGTAACTTACGGCCGTGCTGTTGGTGTAGTTACAAGTACTGGTATGAATACAGAAGTTGGTAAAATTGCCGACATGTTAGCAAATACTGAAGAAGGTAAAACTCCACTCCAAGAAAACCAAGACGCTCTTGGTAAATGGCTAACAATTATGATTTTAGTAATTGCCGTGATTATCTTCGTGGTAGGGATGCTTAGAGGAAATGAATGGACTCATATGTTATTAACAGCGATTGCGATTGCCGTTGCTGCGATTCCAGAAGGGTTACCTGCCATTTCAACTATTATCCTTGCGTTAGGAACTCAAAAAATGGCGCAACGTAACGCGCTTGTTCGTAAATTGCCAGCGGTTGAAACATTAGGTGGTGTTGAAATTATCTGTTCAGATAAAACAGGTACATTAACACTGAACCAAATGACAGTTGAAAAAATGGTTTATAACAACGAAATTCATGATGCGTCAGAAGAGATTTCTAAAGACAATATCGCGCTTCGTGTAATGAACTTAGCAAACGATACAAAGATTTCTCAAGATAACTCATTATTAGGAGACCCAACTGAAACAGCAATGGTTCAATACGGTCTTGATAAAAACTATGATGTACGTGAAGAGTTAGTAAATATTCCACGTGTTGCGGAAGTTCCGTTTGACTCAACTCGTAAATTAATGACAACGATTCATCAATTAGAAGACGGTAAATATTTGGTTGCAACGAAAGGTGCTCCAGATATGTTATTAGACCGTGTGACTAAGATTGAAAAACATGGTGAGGTTTCTGCGTTTACAGAAGATGACCGCACAACATTAATGAAATTAAACAAAGAAATGGCAACTCAAGCGCTTCGTGTGTTAGCGATGGCATACAAAGTGATTGATACTCTTCCTGAAACAGTGGACTCAGATTCAATCGAACATGATTTAATCTTTGCTGGTTTAGTAGGGATGATTGACCCAGAACGTAAGGAAGCAGCGGCTGCGATTAAAGTAGCTCAATCAGCTGGTATCCGTACAATCATGATTACAGGGGACCACCGTGATACAGCCCAAGCGATTGCAAAACGTTTAGGCATCCTTCGTCCAGATCAAGAAGACGGAGTTTTAACAGGTGGAGAATTAAACGATATTTCTGATGAAGAATTAGAACGTACCGTTGAAACTTATTCTGTCTATGCTCGTGTATCTCCAGAACATAAAGTTCGTATCGTAAAAGCTTGGCAAAAGAACGGTAAAGTTGTTTCGATGACAGGGGATGGAGTAAATGATGCTCCTTCACTTAAACAAGCCGATATTGGTGTTGGTATGGGGATTACAGGTACTGAGGTTTCTAAAGGAGCTTCAGATATGGTACTTGCCGATGACAACTTCGAAACAATCGTCGTAGCAGTTGAAGAAGGACGTAAAGTATTCGCGAATATTCAAAAAGCAGTTCAATACTTACTATCTGCCAACTTTGGTGAAGTAATGACAATGTTCGTTGCAACAATGGCTGGTTGGTCCATTCTAGAACCAATCCATATTTTATGGATCAACTTAGTAACGGACGTATTCCCAGCAATCGCTTTAGGTCTTGAAGAAGCGGAAGCAGACATCATGAACCATCCACCTCGTGGTAAGAGCTCGAACTTCTTATCAAATGGTGTATTGCCAAGTATCTTCTACCAAGGTTTCTTCGAAGGTGGAATTACGTTATTTGTATTCTGGTATGCAACTCACATAGCTAAATGGGGGAACCCGGTTGGTGAAACAATGGCATTTGCAACATTAGGTTTAATCCAATTGTTCCACGCGTTCAACGTGAAATCAGTGTACAAATCACTTGGTCAAGTGGGTGCGTTCAAGAACAAGATGTTTAACTATGCAATCCTATTATCAGCCGTAATGCTTCTAAGCGTAATGGTGATTCCTGGATTAACAACGGTATTTGACGTAGCGACTCTAACAGCAGGTCAATGGTTGTTCGTAGTTGCTTCAGCATTCTCAATCGTTCCAATCGTAGAAATTGCAAAAGCAATTATGCGTGCAATGGGAATGGACAAAGACTAATTGAATAAAACCAAAGAAGAAAGGTTCACCTCGTGTGAGCCTTTTTTTCGTATGTATTAATAGAAGTAGGGAGTCTAGCTTTTATTCAACTGTGTATTTTGTTAAAATATTTCTTAGTAGATTGGAGTGTGGGAGTATGGTCATTACAAAAATTGAGGCGCAGAAGAAAAAAGGGCGTTACAATATTTATTTGGATGATTCTTTTGCGTTTGGTGTTGATGAGGCAACAGTTGTAAAGTATGCCTTGTTTAAAGGGACCGAATTAACAAAAGAACAAATTGATGAAATTCAGCATGATGATTGTATTCAGCAAGCCTATCAAAAGGCGTTACATTTCTTGAATTTCAAGCTTCGTTCAACGAAAGAAGTCTATGAAAAATTAGAAAAATTAGAATTTGACGAAGATATTATTAATGAAGTGCTTGGAAAGCTGCATGAACAGAATTTTATTAATGATACGTTTTATGCAGAAAGTTACTTAAATCAAGCTAAGTTTGTGACATTCAAAGGGCCAAAGTCTGTTGTTTTTGATTTGCAAAAGAAGGGAATTAGCGATAAGGTCATTCAAACAGTGCTTGAAGGCTATACGCTAAAAGAGCAACTTGAAAATGCGATTCAAATCGCGCAGTCGTATTTAAAAGGGCAAAAGCGTGTCACACCTAAAGTGGCGAAGCAAAAAGTAAAAGTATTTGTAATGCAAAAAGGGTATTCGAAAGAAATCGCTGAAGAAGTGGTTCCGTTTCTGTCGTTTGAAGCGCAAAGTGAGATGGAAGCAGAATTAGCAGTAAAAGAGATTGCGACGATTTACCGACGTATCGCAAAAAAATATGAAGAGAATGAATCGGCGCTCTGGTATCAAATCAAAGGGAAGTTGTTTCAAAAAGGATTTACTTCTAGTGTGATTGAACAGGCCATTGCGCAGTTTGAAATGGAGAAAGAAGAATGGATTTAGCCGGAATTGGCGTAAAAATGTGGGACAAGAAGAAAATCAAGCGTTTCAGAAAGGCGCTACTCGATTGGTATGATAAAGAAAAACGAGATCTACCGTGGAGAAGAACAACGGATCCTTATGCCATTTGGGTGAGTGAGATTATGCTCCAACAAACACGAGTGGATACAGTAATTCCGTATTACAAGCGCTTCTTAGCGACATTTCCAACGGTGAAAGACTTGGCAGAGGCTCCCGAAGAGCTGTTGTTAAAATGTTGGGAAGGCCTTGGTTATTATTCGCGCGTACGTAATATGCAAAAAGCAGCGATTCAAATAATGGAAGAGTTTGGTGGAGTGTTCCCGAATACTTATGAAGGGATTCTCTCGTTAAAAGGAATCGGACCTTATACGGCAGGCGCAATCGCAAGTATCGCTTTTGGATTACCAGAACCTGCAGTAGACGGTAACTTAATGCGAGTGATTAGTCGATTGTTTGAAGTGAACTTAGATATTGGAAACCCAAGTAATCGTTGGGCGTTTCAAGAAATTGCTGAAATTTTAATTGACCCAGAAAGGCCAGGAGACTTCAATCAGGCGTTGATGGATTTAGGGTCGGATATCGAATCTCCAGTAAATCCGCGCCCAGAAGAAAGCCCTGTGAAAGAGTTTAGTGCGGCGTATCAAAATGGAACGATGCATATTTATCCAATTAAGAAGCCGAAAAAGAAACCAACGCCGATGAAATGGCGAGCATTTGTCATTCAAGATGAAAAGGGACGATTTTTAGTAGAGAAGAATACGCAAGCAGATCTGTTGAGTGGTTTTTGGCATTTCCCACTGATTCGTGATTTTAGTGCAGTGGGAGAATCCATTGATTTATTTGAAGGAATTGCAGAAGACGATTCGTCATATGCAATTAACCAAAATATCCCGCTGGAAGTTCAGTTTGAAAGTCTGTATAAGATGAAACTTCAACCAACTAGAATTTTATCCAAAACAGTGAAACATATTTTTAGTCATCAACGCTGGGATATTGAGTTGCAATGTGCAACGGCTTCAGGAACGTTAGCACAGCATGCAACGCGTACGCTGCAATGGGTCACTAAAGAGGAGATGGCGCAACTACCTCAGTCAAGAGTGCAAGGGAAGATGTGTGAATTACTCGCTTCTCAAGAACTTTTATAAGGAGAATCACAGCTAATCTGATTTTTGTTCACAGAATGGTAGAAATATGCTATACTACTAATGATTTGAAATAACTAAGAGTTTACTCTTAAATAGATATAGAAAGTTGGATATAGTGGTGCAGAATCCCAGAGAAGGAGAATTCATCACTGTCAAGAGTTATAAACATGATGGTAGTCTTCATCGCACTTGGCGCGATAGCATGATTTTGAAGACAAGCGATCAAGCAATTATCGCTTGTAATGATCATACTCTTGTGACTGAGTCCGACGGTAGAAGATGGTTGACGAGAGAGCCAGCGTTATTGTATTACCATAAACATTATTGGTTCAATATCGTAACGATGATTCGTCAAAAAGGAATTTCTTACTATTGTAATCTCGCTTCACCTTACGTATTAGATGCAGAAGCGTTGAAATATATTGATTACGATTTAGATATCAAGATTTTCCCTGATGGCGAAAAGAGATTGCTAGATGTCGATGAATATGAATTGCATCGCCGTCAAATGCATTATTCAAAAGAGATTGATCAAATCTTAAAGGCAAACGTTGAAATTCTTGTGGATTGGATCAATAACAAAAAAGGGCCGTTCTCGCCTGAATATGTCGATTTATGGTATGAAAGATATATTCAATTAACCTATCGTAAATCATAACTCATGATAGCTGAGTTGAAAAAGCAAGTAGCAAAGGCTGCTTGCTTTTTGTTTTTGTAGGATAAATTTTGAAAACCTTCTATTAATAGACAAGTGCTTTTGGTAAAATAGGACTAGAGCTAAGGAGGGATTCCCATGTCAAAAATCAAAGAGTTACAACTAAGTTCAGATATTCGCGGTATTGCTATTCAAACAGAAGAGTTTGATGCAACTTTAACAGTAGAGGAAAGCCGTTTAATTGCGAGTGCTTTCGTGAAATGGTTACAGAAACGTTATCCATCTAAAAAGATTACGGAATTAGTCGTTGGGATTGGGCGTGATAGTCGTATTAGTGGTCCGGACTTAACGAGAGAATTTATTCAAGTGTTATCGGCTTTTGGTGTTTTCGTAATTGATTTTGAAATGGCGACGACTCCGAGTATGTTTATGGCAACGCAGTTTGAAGAATTTAACTGTGACGCAACCGTGATGTTCACTGCTAGTCATTTACCTTTCTATTATAATGGTTTGAAATTTTTCACACGTGAAGGAGGGTTGGAATCGAGCGATATTCGCGACATCATAGATTTAGTTGATGAAGAGGAAGAGCTGCCACAAGGGCATTTTGCTACTATAGAAGTAAAAAGTATCTTTGAACGCTATAGCCGCCACTTAGTAGAGTTGATTCGCAAGGGAAGTGGGAGTATAAAAGAGAAACCGCTCGAAGGGCTTCATATTATTGTAGATGCTGGAAATGGCGCTGGTGGTTTCTATGCGGAAAAGGTACTTGAAGTGTTAGGGGCTAATACTGAAGGTTCGCAATTTTTAGAGCCAGATGGAACGTTCCCAAATCATATTCCAAATCCAGATAATAAAGAAGCGATGGAAAGTATTAAGAATCAGGTTCTTGCAGTAGGTGCAGATTATGGTGTGATTTTTGATACGGATGTAGATAGAGCGGCAGTCGTAACAGGTAATGGGGAGTTACTTAATAGAAACAACTTGATTGCTGTACTGAGTGTCATTACAATTAGCGAGCATCCAGGAACAACAATTGTGACGAACTCACCAACAACAGAACACTTGAAGAGATTTATTACAAAACTAGGCGGACATCAATACCGTTACATTTCTGGATATCGCAATGTTATTAATAAGGCTATTGAGTTGAATGAAGCAGGAACAGATTGCCAATTAGCAATTGAGACGAGTGGGCATGCGGCCTTCAAGGAAAACTACTTCCTAGATGATGGTGCGTATGTAGTTGCGAAGATTTTAATGCTTCTCCCAAGATTGATTGAGCGTGGTGAAACATTGGATCATTTAATTCAAAAACTAGTACAACCAAAAGAAGTCGTTGAAGTTCGCTTTAAGATTGAGACAGAAGATTTCAAAACATATGGCAATGAAGTGATTAAAGAGTTCCCACAATGGATTCCTAGAGATTGGGTAGTGAATCCAGAAAATGAAGAGGGAGTTCGCATTGATTTTAAGGGTGAGTACGGAGATGGTTGGTTGTTATTACGTATGAGTTTACATGAGCCATTACTTGTTCTTCAAATTGAAAATGATATAGTTGGTTATCAAACAAAAATTCTAGAAGCAATTCAGAAAATCATGAATCGTTATCCGAAAATCAATCAAACTAAGCTCGAAGCTTTAATAAAATAAAGGTATAAAAAAGATACAGTTTGCATATTCTGTGAACTGTATTATTTTTTTAAGAATTCTACATCTTTTCAGTTGCAAACCTTCTTTGGTTATGATAAATTAATATCACTGTGAGCGAACGTTCGCTTATAAAACAGTTTCAAAAAAACTTTGAAAAAGTTACATGAAATCTGTTGACAGTAAAAATGTCCTATGATAGGATATAGAAGTTGTTGAAAAACAACGATTGACCTTTGAAAACTGAACAAAGAAGAC
>CALHVK010000027.1 GCA_938039195.1 uncultured Carnobacteriaceae bacterium | reverse complement strand
TACACTAAAATAGGGTTGGTGGAAAATATCCATCAACCCTAAAAATTATAGAACCAATCTATCTAGCCTTTTTTCATTGCATAGAGTTCTTTCAAAAAATTGTTCTTTTTATGAAATTTACAAATAATAAATCCTATTTTTATGCAAATGTAAGCTTTTTAAATTTTGAAAATAGTTTGAAAATCAAAATAAATAACGAAAAAAGGTTTGACATTCAAACTATTTGTCGTATATACTTTGAGTATCAAATGATTTGATATTCAAACAAAAAGGAGAAAATCTTTTATGGAACCGACTCTAGAGACCATAAACGGGTACTTGGTGGACGTCTTTAACCAAATGCTCGACATTGAAGAATCTTCGCTGGCGCAAAGCCAATTTAATGATTTATCCATTAAAGAGATGCATGCCATTGAAGCGATTGGAATGTATAACGAACATACGACAACAGAAGTCGCTAATAAATTAAATGTAACCGTTGGGACGCTAACAGTTGCGGTTAATGCTTTAGTGAAAAAAGGCTATGTTGTTCGTTTGAAGAGTGAAACCGATCGAAGAATTGTAATTTTAGGTCTGACCAAGAAAGGTCGCTTACTTTATCGTCTTCATCGTAAATTCCACGAGAAGTTAGTTTTAAAAACAATCGAGGGAATGAATGCTGAAGAAATGGCAGTTCTTGTTAAAGGACTTCATAATTTATATGATTTCTTACACGAGGCTGTACAAGCAAATCAAGAAGGGAAGTAGACATTGTGGGGGTTCAAGTGATAGCGACAAGTTCCTATCTCCCAACGTCCGTCATTACAAATGATGACTGGGCGAAACGAGTAGATACTTCTGATGAATGGATCGTTAAGAGAACAGGAATCAAAACCCGATATTGGGCAAAAGAACAGACAACAAGTGATTTGGCGACAATTGCCGCAAAACGCTTAATTGAAAAGAGTAATATCTCTCCTGAATCCATTGAATTTATCATTGTAGCAACGATGACACCTGATGCAGCAAGTCCTTCTTGCGCGTCCCTAGTACAAGGAGCAATTGGGGCAACGAATGCATTTGCGTTTGATGTCAGTGCGGCTTGTAGCGGATTTGTCTTTGCCTTATCTACAGGATTAAAAATGTTAGAACATGGACAAAGAAAATACGGAATCGTCATCGGAGCGGAAACAATGCTTAGTTCACTCGATTGGGAAGACCGCTCAACGGCTATTCTCTTTGGAGATGGTGCTGGAGCTGTTCTTTTACAAAAAGATGAAGAGCCATTTTTATTGGCGGAAACATTACAAAATGATGGACAGAAATCTGAGGCGTTAGTCGCTGGAAAAAGAATGACAAATCAAACACTTTCAACCATGACAATGGATGGTCGAGGCGTTTATGAATTAGTCAGCAAAACCGTTCCAGTCAATATCCAAGATACTTTACAAAAGGCTGGATATACTGCCGACGATATTGATTTGTACTTGTTACATCAAGCAAATCGTCGTTTAGTCGAACAAGTGGCTAAGAAATTAAAACAACCGATTGAAAAATTCCCAATGAATATCGATCACGTTGGAAACACTTCGGCTGCAAGTATTCCGATTTTACTTAATGAACTCGTAGAAAATGGGACATTAAAAATCGGGGAACAAAACAAATTACTTTTATCAGGTTTTGGCGGTGGCCTTGCCTGGGGAAGTATCACAATCACACTATAATTTATAAAAATATTGGAGGAAAACACAATGACATTTGAAAAAATTCAAGCAATTATCGTAGATCAATTAGGTAAAGAGGAAGAAGAAGTACAATTAACAACTCGTCTTAAAGATGAATTAGACGCAGACAGCTTAGATTTATTCCAAATCATCAACGATATCGAAGATGAATTCGATGTGAAAATCGATACTGAAGAAGGACTAGAAACAGTTCAAGACTTAGTAAACTACGTTGATGCTCAATTAGCTGACAAATAATTTTAAAAAGGGATGGTAACACATGAAATCAAGAATCTGCGACATGATTGGAATTGAATATCCGATTATCCAAGGAGGGATGGCATGGGTTGCAAATCCTGCGCTTGCAAGTGCAGTGTCCAATGCCGGTGGTTTAGGAATCGTTGCATGTGGACACGCTCCTGGCGATGTCGTTAAGGGATTCATCGAAGAGATGGAACGTTTAACAGACAAACCATATGGTGTAAATATTATGCTATTAAGTCCATTTGTTGATGAAGTTGTGGATGTCGTTTGTCAGGCTGGCGTGAAAGTGGTTTGTACCGGTGCTGGTAACCCTGGCAAATACATGGCGAAATTTAAAGAAGCAGGAATTACTGTAATTCCAGTTGTTGCTTCAGTTGCTCTAGCAAAAAGAATGGAAAAAGAAGGCGCGGACGCTGTTGTTGTAGAAGGAATGGAAGCAGGCGGACATATCGGTAAGTCTACGACCATGGCTCTTTTACCACAAGTAGTCGATGCGGTGAATATTCCAGTAATCGGTGCTGGAGGAATTGGTGACGGACGCGGAATGGCAGCGGCTTTAATGCTTGGTGCTGATGCAGTTCAACTTGGAACTCGTTTCCTTGTTGCGACTGAATGTACTGCGCACGATAACTTCAAAGCTTCTGTATTAAAAGCTAAAGATATCGATACTGTTATTACAGGACAAATTACAGGACACCCTGTACGTGTGTTACGTAATAAATTAACAAAAATTTATCTCCAAGCTGAAAAAGAGGAAACTAGTAAAGAAAATCCAGACTTTGAACGCTTAGAAGATATTGGACGTGGAGCTCTACGTAGAATCGTAGTTGAAGGGGATACTCAAATGGGATCAATGATGGCTGGTCAAATTGCTGGTTTAATTTCAAAAGAACAAAGCTGTTCTGAAATTATCCAAGAATTGATGGCAGAATCCCATGAAGTCATCCAAAAACAACTTGCACGTTTTTAATTAAATGAAAAAGGAATGGTGAAATATGCTTATTTAGCATACTTCCACCATTTTTTTACAGCGCAATAGGAGGAAACTCATGAAAATCGCATTTTTATTTCCAGGTCAGGGGAGTCAAAAAGCACAAATGGGCTTAGAAATAGCTGACAACTTCGAAGTGGCAAAAGCTGTCTTTGAAGAAGCGAGTAGCGTTCTGTCCTATCGTGTGACGGACATTCTTTCAGAAGAACCTGCCGCACGAATCAATCAAACAGAATATACGCAACCGTTGTTATTAACGGTTTCACATGCAATTGCAAGCGTCTTAGAACAAGAAGGAATCACACCGGATGTGACTGCAGGATTATCTCTTGGTGAATACTCAGCTTTAGTAGAAGCAGGAGTCCTTGAATTTAAGGAAGCATTAAACCTAGTTGCAAAACGTGGTCAATATATGCAAGAAGCAGTTGTAGAAGGCGAAGGGAAAATGGTAGCCGTTCTTGGTCTAGAAGACAATGTTATCGAAAATATTTGCCATGAAGTATCTACTCAAGAAGCTCTTGTAGTTCCTTCAAACTACAACACACCAGGACAATTAGTAATTGGTGGCCACGCTTCTGCAGTAGATATCGCAAGTGAAAAATGCTTAGAAGCTGGCGCAAAAAGAGCCGTACCCCTTGTGGTATCTGGACCTTTCCATACACCATTAATGGAAGAAGCAAAAGTTCGTTTTGCTCCTGTGATGGAAGTAGCTCAGTTACACGAAAGCAAATGCCCTGTATTAAGCAATACGCTTGGTACACCGCATGAAGGGATTCCTTCAAAAGACGTTCTCTGCGATCAAATTACAAATGCCGTGAAATGGAAACAAAATGTAGAGTGGATGCTTCAAGAGGGCGTAGATGTCTTTATTGAAGTAGGTCCTGGAAAAACATTGACGCAAATGGTGAAACAAATTGCCAAAGCAAAAGGCGCTTCTGTTCAATTATTCCACACAGATAGCCTTAAAGCAGTGACAGAAACCATTGAAAAAGTAAAGGAACTGAAAGGATAACGAAATGAAATTTAAAGATAAAACAGTTGTTGTAACAGGTAGCCGTCGTGGTATCGGACTTGGAATCGCGTTAGAATTCGCTAAACTTGGCGCTAACGTTGTTTTAAACGGTACTCGTGAAATTGATGCAGAAACACTTTCACAATTTGATGCTTATCCTGGTGAAGTAATGACGTTTGTTGGAGACGTTTCGAAATTCGACGTAGCTGAAAACTTTATTAACGAAGTAAAAGAGCGTTTTGGACGCATCGACGTGTTAGTCAATAACGCTGGAATTACGCGTGATGGTTTATTAATGCGTATGAGTGAATCTGATTTTGACGATGTAATGAATATTAACTTAAAAGGATACTTCAATATGATTCGTTTTGCGACTCCAGTTTTCGTAAAACAAAAATCAGGAAGCATTATTAACATTACAAGTATCGTTGGGGTTACAGGAAACGCGGGTCAAGCAAACTACGCTGCAAGTAAAGCCGGCATCATTGGTTTAACAAAATCGGTTGCTAAAGAAATCGGTTCTCGCGGTATTACAGTGAATGCTGTTGCTCCTGGATACATCGATACAGATATGACACAAGCATTACCTGAAAAGATTCGCAATGAATGGGAAAAACAAATCCCAGTACGTCGTTTCGGTACAGTAGAAGACATTGCAGAAGCCTGTGTGTTCTTAGCAGAAGCTAAATACGTTACAGGACAAGTGTTAAACGTTAACGGCGGATTATACATGTAATCTCTTAAAGGAGGAAAACAATGAATCGAGTAGTAATTACAGGAATGGGAGCAATCACTCCTTTAGGAAATGATGTAAATAGCTTCTGGGAAGGCCTTAAAGAAGGTAAGAACGGAATTGCTCCAATTACAAAATTTGATAAAAAAGACTTAGATGTTCATGTGGCGGCTGAAGTAAAAGACTTCGATGCTACAAAATACATGGATCGTAAAGAAGCAAAACGTATGGATTTATTCTGTCAATACGGACTAGCTGCAGCAATCCAAGCCGTTGAAGATAGCGACATTACTCCAGAAAACACAGACTACGACCGTTTTGGTGTTATGGTTGGTTCTGGTATCGGTGGGTTAACAGTGATGGAAAGCCAAATCATCAAAATGCATGATAAAGGCCCAACACGTGTAGCACCATTATTCGTTCCAATGGCAATCGGAAACATGGTTGCAGGAAACATTTCAATGAAAATTGGTGCACGTGGTGTATGTACATCATTAGTAACAGCCTGTGCAACAGGAACACATGCCATCGGGGAAGCATTCCGTAACATTAAACATGGTTACTCAGATGTTATTTTAGCCGGTGGTGCTGAAGGTTCTATTTGTGAAATCGGAATTGCAGGATTCGCGGCTTTAACGGCTCTTTCAAGCAGTGACAATC
>CALHVK010000026.1 GCA_938039195.1 uncultured Carnobacteriaceae bacterium | reverse complement strand
ACAGGATTCAAATTCATCGCAGAACAAATCCAACACGACGAAGAAACGGGAGACCATACATTCATGTTCGGTTTCGAAGAAAGTTATGGATATCTTGTGAAATCATTCGTTCGTGACAAAGATGCCGTTCAAGCAGTGTTATTACTAACAGAAGTAGCAGCACACTTCAAGAACGAAGGTAAGACTTTATACGATGGCCTTCAAGCGTTATACGCAAAACACGGGTACTTCTTAGAGAAAACAATTTCTGTAACAGTAGCTGGTTTAGAAGGTCCACAAAAGATTAAAGCTTTATTAGATGGCTTACGTTCTTCAGTTCCAACAAGCTTTGGCGGATTGAAAGTTGCGCTCGCACAAGACTTCGCAGTGAACGAGCAAAAAGATGCGAACGGTGTTGTTTCTGAAATCGGACTTCCAACCTCTAACGTATTGAAATATATTTTAGAAGACGGATCATGGATTGCGGTTCGCCCAAGTGGTACAGAACCAAAAATTAAGTTCTACATCGGGGCTAAAGCGGATAATGAAGAAGCTGCAAAAGAAAAAGTAGCAGCCTTACAAGCCGACTTAGAAAAATTACAATAATGAATGAAGCGAGCACTCTCACGATGGTGAGGGTGCTTTTTTGATGCGCTTATTTCCTTGTTATCATTGGGAATTAAGAAAAATTTTTTTGAGGTTCAAATGATTATGATATAATGATTGTAAGTAATCGTGAAAAAATCTCGATAAGAGTTGAGAGGAGTCTTTTATGAATAAAAATGCAAAACGATTTTTAGCAGGGAGTGTGGCCATCCTATCACTAGTGGTAGCGGGATGTTCGCAGTCTAAATCAACATCAGAAGCAGCTAAGGAAACAACGCAAGTAGCGGCTTATCATAAAGCAGATGTGACAGGACCAGCAGCGAGTTTTGACTGGAATGCCAAAGTAGGGCCAGTCTCCCATGAGAAAACATATGTGGAAACGAACAGCGGAAAATCCTTTACAACAACGCTTGATGGCGTGGTAAAAGCGCAAGAAGCTTTAGCTGAAAAGAAAAAAGAGATTACAGATACAAAAGTGCAAAAAGCATTGGAAATTGTGGATGCGGTATTTGTAAACCAAGAAAACTTTGACGTACTGGTTAAAGCAGCAGGGGCAACAAACCAAGAAGAGTTGTTTGATAAAATGTGGAATGAATACTTGGTTCCATTACTGACTAAAAGAGATTCTAGTTTCTCAAACGACACAACTTTTGAATATGAAGGTGTTAACTATCCTATTAAAGTGTATGCGCCAATGTTCTTCAAGGTGAATACGAATGCTCTAGGGAAAGCGGGAGCCTATACATTAGAGGATACAAAAGTCGAAGGCGATATGGTGTACTTGAAATTCAAAGCTCCATCGGTCGACACATATCAGTATGAAGTGAAAGCTTCGTATCACACGGATACGCAGAAGTTCTTCCTAGGATTAGTCGAAGAACATGAAAAAGTTGCGAAATCAGATTTTGCAAAAGCGATGGATATCCGCTTTGTGTATCGATTAGCGGCATTAGATTTTAAAGCAGATAGGAATGTAGATTTAGAAGGAATGGACTATTTGGATCGCAACCAACATATCATCGCGATTAAAGTAGACGACAATGGAAATGCAACCATTGACCAAACAAATATCGCAAACCTTCTACAAATCGATATGAGAACAGCTCACGAAGCAAATAAAGTGAAATTTGAATAAATAGATTAAAAGGCCGGTGATGCTCAGTTAGCGTTACCGACCTTTTGTTTTGGCTCAAATATGCAAAATAAATGCTGTCCCAGTCGGCTTGGCATGGTATAATGAAGTCAAAGCAACCAAAGAACAAGTATTATCACAAAGAAACTAAGGGAGAATTAGAAAATGACAAAATTTATTGAATCACCATCTGTTAAAAAATTATGTGAACTTACAAAAGAATCGTACTTACGTTACTGGGACGAACGTAATGGCGGGAACGTATCCGTACGCTTAGAAGCTAGTGAAGTAGAAGCGTATGAAGATGTGAAAGAAGTGAAACGTGTCCTCGACTTAGGATTCGACGCTTCAACACTTGCGGGCTACTATTACTTAGTAACAGGGACGGGCCGTTACTTCAGAAACGTCGCAAACCAACCGCTTCTTGATTTAGGTTTGGTTCGTATTTCAGCAGACGGACAAAAAGCAGAATTACTATGGGGATTCGAAGATGGTGGAAAACCAACCTCAGAATTCGCGAGTCACTTAATGAGTCACATCGAACGACTCAAAGTGAATCCAAATCATAAAGTGGTCTTCCATTGCCACCCAACAAACTTAATCGCATTAAGCTTCACACAACCATTAGACGAGCGTCATTTATCAAGACTCCTTTGGAAAATGCAAGCTGAATCAATCGTTGTCTTCCCAGAAGGCATTGGCGTGATTCCTTATATGACACCTGGAACAAACGCAATTGGGGAAGCAACGGCTGAGAAAATGGCTGAGTTTAGAGCTGTGATTTGGCCACACCATGGATTATTTGCGGCAGGCGATACACTGGATGAAACGTATGGTTTGATTGAAGTCATCGAAAAAGCAGCGATGATTTACTCTCAAGTAGGGGCTCAAGGTGGTAAAATTCTACAAGAAATTACAGATGTGCAATTACAAGAAATTGCGGAATACTTTAATATGACTCCGCACGAAGGGTTCTTAGACGTTTAATAGACGAATCGTTTATAGGGCAAGCTGCAAAGGCTTGTCCTTTTTTTGCGTTTTAATAGTCCTCAAGTCGCCAATCATGTACATTGCCCTAGAACTGTTGTAAAATAAAGAGGTAACTACAATAAAAAAGGGGTATCGACAGATGAGCTCAATTTACAAGGATGATAGCTTAACGCTACATACAGACCTATACCAAATTAATATGATGAAAACGTACTGGGAAACAGGCGTTTATGAGAAAAAAGCCATTTTCGAAGCGTATTTCAGAAAATTACCATTTGAAAATGGATATGCGATTTTCGCTGGACTAGAACGCATCGTTCGTTACATTGAACAATTACGTTTCTCAAAAACAGATATTGAATACTTACGTGGACTTGGACATTATCCAGAAGAATTCTTAGCATACTTAGAAAACTTCGAATTTAAAGGAAGCATCCGCTCTGCAGTAGAAGGGGAACTCGTTTTCGCGAACGAACCACTAGTGCAAGTAGAAGGAACGCTTGCGGAATGCCAATTAATCGAAACAGCCTTATTAAATATCGTGAACTTCCAAACACTTATCGCCACAAAAGCGAGTCGTGTCCGTATGGTTTCTGGAGATGATCCAGTGCTAGAGTTCGGTACTCGTCGTGCGCAAGAATTAGATGCGGCCATTTGGGGAACACGTGCAGCATACATCGGTGGATGTGATGCGACAAGTAACGTTCGTGCCGGCAAGATGTTTGGCATTCCAGTTTCTGGGACACATGCCCACGCATTAGTGCAAGCGTACCGTGATGACTACAAAGCGTTTAAAGCGTATGCTGAGAGTCACCGTGACTGCGTGTTCTTAGTGGATACGTATGATATCTTGAAATCAGGTGTTCCAAATGCCATCCGTGTAGCTAAAGAATTCGGCGACAAGATTAATTTCTTAGGCGTTCGTATCGACAGTGGTGACATGGCTTATATGTCGAAAAAAGTTCGCCAACAATTAGACGAAGCAGGATTTACAAAAGCGAAAATTTACGCGTCAAGTGACCTTGATGAAAAAACAATCCTCAACTTGAAGATGCAAGGCGCTAAAATCGACGTTTGGGGAATCGGTACTCGTTTAATTACAGCGTATGACCAACCAGCGCTTGGCTGTGTGTACAAGCTTGTAAGTATCGAAGACGAAAACGGCGTAATGGTGGATACAATGAAGATTTCAAACAATGCGGAGAAAGTATCTACACCTGGTAAGAAACAAGTATGGCGTATTACACGTAATTCAGACGGAAAATCTGAAGGGGACTATATCGCATTATGGGATGAACGTCCAGATCAATTAGACGAACTCTTTATGTTCCATCCAGTCTACACTTATATCAATAAAACAGTGACAGACTTCACAGCGCGTCCAATTTTACAACCGATTTTCGATAACGGAAAATTAGTGTATGAATTGCCAAAACTTCAAGACATTAAGGCGTATAAAGATGAGCAAATCGAAGCGCTATGGGATGAATACAAACGTATCTTGAACCCAGAGCAATATCCAGTCGACCTCTCTCAAAAGACATACGACCAAAAATTGGCAAGTATTGCGGAAATCAGAGAAGAAGTGCGTGTTAAAGCAGAACAGTTGGCCAAAGAAAACGCAAAGTAAGGGGAACATTATGAGACCATTACAACAAAAAATTATCGAAACGCTTCGTGTCAAACCAACCATCAATCCAGAAGAAGAAATTCGTAAAACCGTTGATTTCCTAAAGGCTTATCTTGTGAAGCATCCCTTCTTGAATGGGTATGTCCTAGGAATTAGCGGGGGACAAGACTCGACGCTTGCTGGGAAATTGGCACAAATGGCGATCGATGAATTAAACGAAGAACAAGACCAAAAAGTGTATCGTTTCTATGCCGTGCGCCTTCCTTATGGCGTGCAAGCAGACGAACAAGATGCCATGGATGCAATTGACTTTATGAAGGCAACAGACGTGCTTCGCGTAAACGTGAAGGATGCGGTAGATGCGTCTGAACGTAGTATTGAAGCCTTAGGAATGGAAATTTCAGACTTCAATAAAGGAAATATCAAGGCGCGTGAACGAATGGTCGTTCAATATGCGATTGCAGGCCAAACAGGGTGTGCCGTAATCGGGACAGACCACGCGGCAGAATCGGTGACCGGTTTCTATACGAAATTTGGGGACGGGGCTGCGGATATCACTCCATTATGGCGTCTCAATAAACGTCAAGGCCGTGCGATGTTACAAGCACTAGGTGCTCCAGAACATCTATACTTGAAAGTTCCAACGGCAGACCTTGAAGAAGACCGCCCATCACTTCCAGACGAAGTAGCACTAGGCGTTACTTACGAAGAGATTGATGATTATCTCGAAGGAAAAGACATCAACGAAAAGGCAGCGGAGACGATTGAAAATTGGTATCAAAAGACAGAACATAAACGTCACTTACCAATTACAATCTACGATGATTTTTGGAAATAAAAGTTAAAAGGCTATTCCTATCAGACAACTGGTAGGAATGGCTTTTTTGTTATTCCAAGCAAACGCTCTATTGAATTTCAAATAAGGAGTGCTATAATGAAGGTAACAATAGTCGGTTAATGGTTTTCAATTTCATTGGAGGTGGTCTTTATGGACTTAGTATTACCAATGTTTCTG
>CALHVK010000025.1 GCA_938039195.1 uncultured Carnobacteriaceae bacterium | reverse complement strand
TACAAGCATTCGACGAAGAAGGTAACTTAAAAGATGCGGCAACTGTTGAAAAATTAGAAAAGATTTTCGCAGATTACTTATTATTCATTGAAATTACAGGACAATTAGTTCGTGCAAACGAAGCTCGTGAAAAAGAAGCGAAAAACTTCTCATGGGACAGTTCTAAAAAATAAGGAGTGACAGTAGAAAATGAAAATTATTGGTATCGTAGGATCAAATGCGGAATTTTCGCATAACCGTTTATTATTACAATTTATCGAAAAGAAATTCAGTGACTTATTCGAGTTTGAAATCTTAGAAATTAAAGATATTCCAATGTTTAACCAAGACGAAGATCAATCTAAGAGCTTCCCAGTACAATACATGTACAACAAATTAATTCGTGCAGATGGTGTGATTATCGCTACACCTGAACACAACCACACAATTACAGCTGCGTTGAAGAGCACATTAGAATGGATGTCATTCAACTTACACCCATTCGAAAACAAACCAGTCATGATTATGGGAGCTTCTCACTATGACCAAGGAACTTCACGTGCGCAAGTGCATTTACGTAAAATCTTGGACGCTCCAGGGGTAAATGCGTATGTATTACCAGGGAACGAATTCTTATTAGGAAAAGCAAAAGAAGCATTTGACGAAGAAGGAAACATTAAGAGCGAAGGAACTGTAGCGTTCTTACGTTCATGCTTAGAAAACTTCGTGAAATATGTGGAGGTTGTAAAAGTGTTACGTAAACCATTACCAACACCGCCAGAAGACTTAGACTGCACAAACCCAATTTCTACAACTGTTCAAGGGGTAGACCCAGATGATCCAGAATGGGTTGAAAAAGCAAGTGAAATCGTTGGTGCTGCTCAAGGAAACGACTATGTTCGCCTAGACCACGGTTTATTAACGGTTGACCAAATCGATATGTTCTTAAAAGCTTTACCATTTGAAGTAACATATGCCGATGACAACAACCAATTCTTGTACTATAACTTCAACAAACCAGCAAACAAAATGTTGGCTCCACGTGTGCCAGCTCAATCTGGTAACCGTTTAGGAACTGTTCACCCACCACGTACATTCAAAAATGTGGAATACCTCATTGCGAACTTACGTGCAGGAAACGTGGATTACTTCCGTACAATCGTTCCAAACACTCCACCAGAAATCATCAACGTACACAACTACCAAGCAATGTACTATCCTGATGGTTCTTACGCTGGAATTAACGAAATCGTATTTGACTTCAAACCATGGTTAGATTGGTACTTACAAACAACTGGCCAACGTTTAGTAAGCGCAAATGGTGCTGCTCCAGTAGCGGATGCAACAAGTGGCGCTTCAAATAGCGGACACTCAGCTCCTGCTCCTGCAGCAGATGCTACAAGTGGTGCTTCAGATAGCGGACATTCAGCTCCTGCTCAAGCACAAGCAGTAGATGCAACAAGCGGTGCTTCAGAACACTAAAATGTAAGAAGAGAAGGCTAGGCAGATTTGCCTAGCTTTTTTGTGTTTAATAAACAACAGGAATCTTTGTTCACGTTTTAGAAACAACTGGAAACCATTTTCTTAAAATTAACAAAAATGTAATGTTCCTAGTATCCAAGTGTAGTGGTTTTGAGATATAATAAATAGGAATTTAAGGAATGGAGAAAGACAGTGGGGACTATGAATTATCAAACAACACCTTCTCAAGCATCAACGCACCCACATCCTCCCAAGCAAACAGAGAAAAAACGGAGTGCAGCATTTGATGGCTTGAAAGGTTTTTTTATACTAGCAATTATTACGTATTATTATTTCCAACATTTATTACCGGGCGGATTTTTAGCCGTTAACGGATTTTTAGTGGTCGGAGGCTATTTGACATTCCGGCATAATATCAAAACATTCGCGGAAGATTATAAAGAGCGTTTCCCAGTGAAAAGCTTGAAGAGAATGTTCTTCCCGATGCTCTTTATGATTGTTGTGACGGTCGCGTTTTTATTCGTGGCAGCACCGCAATTACTATCCAATATCCGAGGAATGGCGCTTTCGGCATTATTCTTCGTCAATAATGATTATCAGATTTTCTCTCAACAATCATACTTCGTACAATCGGCGAATCCAAGTCCGTTTGTACACCTCTGGTATGTATCCCTTTATGTGCAACTTTTAATCGTTGGGTATCTCCTTCGAAAACTGATGAAGAAACTCAACTTCCTCAGAATGCAGGAGTTTGCCTTGCTCGCGTTCTTAACGCTTGCTTCAGCAGCAGGGATGGCAGCACTCTATTGGTTTGAACAAGATCCTTCTCACGTATACTATTTAGTATCAACGCGTTTATTCTCGTTCACGTTTGGAGCGCTCTTAAGTTACATTCACGAAGGGAAATTACTTCTACCAGCTCGTGAGTCAGGTTCGATTGTTCCGAATGTGTTGAGCATCCTCTGTTTAGGGGCATTAGCATGGATGTTTACAACCTTCAATGGAACGCAAGCAGAAGTCTATTACATGATGATGTTTATTTCATCGTTTGTGATGATGCTTCTTTTATCTTGTTCGATTCGTGAAGGGGTCGGCATTCATTACCTCTTCAGTTTTAAAGGATTTACGTTCTTTGGAAAGAGAAGTTTCTCATACTACTTATGGTTCTATCCAATTCATCTCATTGCTCCAACATTCTTACGTGGAATTGATGAGCAGTGGCTATCTGTTGGAATTCAATTTGTGTTGATTTTCGTGATGGCTGAAATCACGTATCAACTCTTTGAGAAAGAACGAATTCTCCTTCCGATTGGACAAGCGCATAGTCCGTATAATTTAACGGCTTATGGGAAATCGAATCTTCCAAAAGGAATAAAGCAATTCGGACTCGTGTTCTCATTGCTGTATCTTATCTGTGTAGGACTTGCGGGAATTGGATTTGCACAAGAGAAGAATCAAAACTCAGCCGTTCAAGAGGTTGAGGAGAAAATTCGTCAAAACCAAGCGCTCTTACAAGAGACAACGGCCGAGCCAACCACTGAAGGGACAACGACAATTAGTAATGAAATTAAAGCGAATGTGGAACAACAAGTGAAGCAAACACCGATTACCTTTGTCGGCGACTCAGTGTTACTAGCGTCTGCGAACAAACTTCGTGAAGTCTTCCCGAACGCCTATGTGGACGGAGAAGTCGGACGTCAATTGTATTACAGCGCACCAATCGTTCAAAAGTTGGCACAACAAGGTAGACTTTCTCAAACCGTAGTATTTGTCCTCGGTTCAAACGGTGCTTTTTCTGCAGCGCAAATCGATGCGTTGATTCAAGCGTCAGGGAACCGTGAAATCTTCTTAGTGACAGCTGGTTATGAAATTAAATGGGCTAAAGAAGTAAATGAGCAGTTAAAAGCAGCTGCAGAACGTTATCCAAATGTTCATCTAATCGACTGGGGAACTTACGCCAAAGGGCATACAAAAGAATGGCTCTTTGAGGATGAGATTCATCCAAACGATACAGGGGCAGCGGAATTAGCAAACCTCATTTTACAAGAAATGGTAAAATTAAAAATCCAATAAACGTTGAGACGACTCGAATTTCGAGTCGTCTTTTTTATTTTTAAAAATATTTTTGAAAACGCTATTGACATTTGAGTGTACTAAGCGCATAATACAGTTAAAGATAAGTGTATTAACCGGTTAATACACTGAATGGGGATCAAAGAAAGGAGTTACTAATGATCGTATTTGATAAAAGAAGTCCGGTCTACGAGCAAATTATCGCCTATTTCAAAGCGGAAATTGCCTCCCACAGAATGGAAGCAGGCCAAGAGATGCCGAGTCGGCGTGAATTTGCGCAAACCATGCAAGTAAATCCCAATACGGTCCAACGTGCCTTTCATGAATTGGAGGTCATGGGGTTGATTACGACAGGAAATAATGTCATGAGTCGTGTGACAGAAGATGTAGAACGGATTGAGCAACTAAAAGAAGAAATGTTGAATGAGGCCATCGCAAGTTTTGCCACAGCGATTAAACCTCTCGATTTAAGTGCAGAAGATGTGATTGAACATCTCAAAAAACAATTGTAGGGAAGGAGCGGTACTATGTTAACGATTCAAAACTTAAGTAAGAGATTTGGAAAAAAACAAGTGTTGAATGACATTTCATTTAACGCGAAAAAAGGAGAAGTAACGGCTCTCATTGGGGTCAACGGGATTGGAAAAACAACAATTATGAACTGCATTGCAGGGCTGTTGCCATTTGATAAAGGGAAAGTCACTATCGATGATATGTCAGCGCGTAAAGTGTTTGCGGAAAAGGTGAGCTACATTACGGATAGTTCGATTATCTCGCCAGACCAAACAGTGGATGAAGCGATTGATTTTATGCGTACGTTCTATCCAAACTGGAATCGTCAAAAGGAAAGACATTTATTAGACTTCTTCCATTTGAATTTAAAAGATGAAGTCCGATCGCTCTCGAAAGGGAATGTTGCGAAACTGAACTTGCTTCTAGGGATGGGACTGGATACAGACTACATCTTGATGGACGAACCATTTTCAGGAATAGATGTGTTTACCCGTGAAGAAATCGCGCGTGTGTTTACGAGCGACCTACTCGATGGACGCGGCGTATTGATTACAACGCATGAAATTAATGATATTGAGTATATCGTCGATAAAGCAGTGCTCCTCAACGAAGGACGCGTTGTGAAGGAATTCTATCCAGAACAAGTGCGTGAAGAAGAGGGCAAATCAATTGTCGATGTGATGAGGGAGGTATACTTACCATGAAGAAAGTCATCAATTTAACGCTTTATAATATTGGCCAGGCGAAAGGATTCATCCTCGTGGTGGCATTGCTTCAAATCTTATTGCAACTAGGGGTGAAGGTGAAGACACTTGCGACGACGGGGTTACTAACCGGACAATTGCGCATTGTGAGTCCTGATATCGTGAAACAAGTCGTTTTAGACCAACTCGCAATTGGACTTCCAGTATTCTTTGCTGGAACAGCGATTCTGGTCTACTCGGCAGTGATTTGGTCGAAGGAATGGAGTAGCAAAGGGTCTTTCATTTATCGCCTACTCATGCTTCCAGGATCACGTTTTGGAATTTACTGGGCTAAATTATTAACAATGCTTGTCATTACGTTCTTCTTACAAGCCGTTCAAGTAGTTGGGGTGTTCTTAAACTACTACCTCACAAGCTTCTTTATTCCAGAATTTGCGCAATACCACATCACACCGTGGTCGCTTGTGACAAACTCGATGGCGATGCCGCTTCTAGTTCCACAGTATGCGGTACAGTTTCTTCTCATTCTTACAATGGGAGTAGCGCTCATCGTAACGGTCTTCCAACTCGCCATTCTTGTTGTTGGGGTTGAGAAGAAGGGGTACGTTCGTAAGGTGACGTCGGTAGTTCTCTACATTTTAGTCGTTGTCGTGACATTCACGCTAATTATGCGTACGCAATTTGTGGTTCGTTTAATTGGAAATGAAGCGATGGTCTTCTTAATCGGTTGTATGCTTATTTGGATTGTTCTAAATATGCTACTAAGCGATTATTTATTAAATCATAAGGTTAGTGTGTAAGGAGGGGTTATCATGAAATCAAGTAAATTTGCAACAGCAGTATTTGCCTTTAGTGGACTTGTGTTTCTAGCAACAGCAGGTCACGCAGCATATCAAGAAGTGAAGCCTGCTCCGGTATCGATTCAATTAACCGATGAAGAGAAAAAATTAGTCGACGGAGCAACATTCGAAAT
>CALHVK010000024.1 GCA_938039195.1 uncultured Carnobacteriaceae bacterium | reverse complement strand
ATGGCGTGCGTTTCCCGAAACGTCCGCAGAACGTTTCACGTTCCTTCCGGCGTTCCGGTCCAACGTTCCATTTCTGAACGCGATTGCTCACATCCTTATTTGATATACAATGTATCGCCTTTTAATGTAAATGTTGTATCTTCAGTGATTGTCTCACCTGTTAAGACTAAGACGTCTTTTCCTTG
This sequence comes from uncultured Carnobacteriaceae bacterium, assembly GCA_938039195.1. Taxonomy (GTDB): domain Bacteria; phylum Bacillota; class Bacilli; order Lactobacillales; family Aerococcaceae; genus Granulicatella. Next base: position 3,673 of record CALHVK010000024.1, on the reverse strand, counting down.
TTTTGTTTCGTCAACAATTCGGTATTCGCCGTCTTTTTTCACGACAAGTACATTATATTTTAAGTTTTTTTCTTCTTCTGTAGTTGGGATTACAAGTGCTTCTGTTACTCCTGTTAATTCAACCGCTTTTGAAAAATCATTATCTTTAACAATATAGAATTTACCATCTTTTTTAACAATGCTATATCCATCTTCAATGGCTTTATTCATCTCTGCATTCTTCAATTCTTCAGATTCAGTTGTTGCAACTTTGCCCTTAACACTATCCGCTGCTTGTTTAATTTTAGCAGCCGCTTCGTTCATTTTATCCTGGCTATTTTGCATCGCTTGTTGCACCACTTGAGAATTTTTCACTTGTTCTTGTTGCTCTTTTTGGCGCTCATGTCTTGCTTGATACCGTTGAAAACGTAAAAATGCCCACACTGCAATAATCACAATTGAGATAATAGCACTTAAAATACGACGTCCTTTATTTTCCACTTATATTCACTCCTCTAATAAGATACGCTTATTTTATCACACTCCAACTATATTGCCTATTCTTAGAGCATCAAAAAAGCACTTCGGCATTGCTACCAAAGTGCTCAATTTTATAAATGATCTGTTGCAGGCGGTGCAACCGTATCTGCAGATGTTGTTTCTGTTGTTGTAGTAGACTCTGTTGTTGATTCAGTAGTCGCTTCTGTTGTTGTAGTTGCTTCAGTAGATTCTGCTGTTGTTGATTCAGTAGTCGCTTCTGTTGTTGTAGCTGCTTCAGTAGATTCTGCTGTTGTTGATTCAGTTGCCGCTCTCGTCTGAGGTCCATTTTCAGACTCTTCTCTTCTACGTTCTTGGCTTGGAGTTGCCTGAGCAACATTTCCTTGAACGTCTCTTGTGTTCTTTTCTTCTTCAGTGACCACTTGTTTTTCTGTGGTTACAGATTCAGTTGTTGGCGCTTGAGTTGTCTCTTGTTTCTTTTCGGCGACTGCTTTCTTTTCAGCACTACTTGAAGGAGTTGACGAATTGGCGGGTACACTTGTTTGTACTTCTACGACTTGAGTGACTTTTTGCATTGGACTCATCGCTTGTGAAATACCGTAAACACCTGCTAGCATCGCTAAAGATAGGCCAAGCGTAATTCCCAATTGACTCGCCAAACCTAATGATTTAAAACCTTCTTGTAATTTCACTAAAAATGCTTTCATCGTCCATCCCCTTTCTCCTTTTAATTTTTTCAAACTATTATACCATATTTTTTCATAATTGTTGAATGAAAAACATATATTATCACAAATTTAATTATTATTGCAATAGTATCTAGCAACTTTGTTTGTGAAAAGTTATTAACAAAAACTTCACAAATTAAATTACCTACTTTTTTGCACTTACATTATATATGAAAATTGTTTCAATTTCCAGACAATTCCACCACGAACGCTTGCCATGGAGAAAGCTTGTAAGCACGTAAATCTGTAATCTCATCTTCTGTATTAGTTACCAAAACCTTATTAAATCGAGCATCTACAGAGATTTCTTCCTCAAAATCAGATAAATTCACGACCGTTAACCATCTTTCTTCCCCAAGTGTGCGATAATATGAAAACACATTAGAAGAAGTGTTTAGCAGCTCATAATCGCCCCAAACCACGATTGGGTGGTCTTTTCTAAGCTGAATCAATTTTTGATACATATGGAAAACAGAGTCTGGATTTTGCAATTCTGCCTCCACATTCATTTCTTTATAATTCGGATTGAGCGCTAACCAAGGAGTTCCCGTTGTAAATCCACCGTTTTGTTCGGTAGTCCACGGAATCGGTCTACGTGCATTGTCTCTTCCTTTCGCATTTAACGAAGTCATAATCGATTCGATGCTAAACCCTCTTGCAACGCGATCATGATACATATTAATAGATTCAATATCATCCAACTCTTCAATGCTAGCAACTGGCGTATTCGTCAACCCCAATTCTTCCCCTTGGTAAATATAAGGAGTTCCTTTCATCATATGTAGCAGAATTGCAAAAGCCTTGGCACTACGAACACGATACTCCTTATCATTTCCCCAGCGTGAAACGATTCTTGGCAAATCATGGTTGTTCCAAAATAGTGAATTCCAACCTTCGTTTCCAAGTTCTGTTTGCCATTTCGAAAGAACGGCTTTCAATTCTGTCACATCGAGCGGTTTAAGGTCCCATTTTTCTTTTCCCGGTTCATTGTCTAGGAGTGAATGTTCGAATTGGAATACCATCGATAATTCATGGCGTTCTGGGTTTGAATAGAGTTTTGCGATTTCTGGTGTCGCTCCCCACGTTTCCCCAACCGTCAATAAATCTTTGTCTCCAAAGGTCGCTTTATTCATTTCTTGTAAATATTCATGCAGTTTTGGTCCGTTTGAAGTAATCCCTTCTAATGGAATTTTCCCGATTAAATCAATCACGTCCATACGGAATCCGCCAACACCTTTATCAATCCAAAAATTCATCATATCATAGACTTCACGGCGCACTTTTTCATTTTCCCAATTCAAATCTGGTTGTTTTTGACTAAATAAATGCAAGTAATATTGACCACTTGTCTCATCGTACTTCCAGGCACTTCCTAAAAAGATGGACTGTAAATCCGTTGGTGCCCCGCCATCTTCTGCTGGGTCTGCCCATACGTAGTAATCATGATAAGGATTGTCTTTTCCTTTTCTTGACTCGATAAACCAGTGATGTTCATCAGACGTATGATTCACAACGAGGTCCATAACGATCTTAATCCCGCGCTTATCCGCTTCAGCAATTAATTCTTCCATATCCGCCATCGTTCCGAACTCGTCCATGATGTCTTCATAGTCAGAAATATCATAGCCATTATCATCATTTGGCGACTTGTAAACTGGAGAGAGCCAAATCGCTCCAATTCCAAGCGTTTGTAAATAATCGAGTTTCTCAATAATTCCTCTTAAATCACCAATTCCATCTCCGTTTGAATCTTTAAAACTACGTGGATAAATTTGATAAACGACTACTTTCTGCCACCAATGTTTTTCCATAACAATCTCTCTTTTCTATTGCAATAGTGATTACACTATCAATGATAGTCCTAAAACGGCAAGAATACTATATGTATTTCGAATACTATTCCATTAAATTTTAATGACAACAATCAAACAAAAGCGGAGAAAAAGCAGAAATTCTGCCCTTTCTCCACTTCTTAAATAAATCCTGCAAAAATTTGTGCACCAACGAGAGTAATGATTCCCGAAATGACGATGGATAATCCACTCATCGCACCTTCGACTTCACCTAATTGCATCGCACGTGCCGTTCCAATCGCATGAGAAGACGTTCCAATCGCAATCCCTTTCGCAACAGGATGCGTAATTCCGGTTATCTTACAGATGATTTCACAAAACATATTTCCTAGAACTCCTGTAAGAATAATCACCGCTACGGTAATCGTCACATAGCCGCCTGTCTCTTGAGACAAGCCCATTCCAATGGCAGTTGTAATTGATTTTGGTAATAAAGTGACGTACTCTTCATGCGTCAAGTGGAAGAAGAATGATAACACCCAAACCGTACACATACTCGTCAACACCCCTGCAGTAATCCCTGCAAAGATGGCTCCTTTATGCTTCTTCAATTGTTCGATTTGTTGATACAACGGTATCGCCAAGCAAACCGTTGCGGGCGTTAAGAGATAACTT
>CALHVK010000023.1 GCA_938039195.1 uncultured Carnobacteriaceae bacterium | reverse complement strand
ACACCGCCCTTTCACGGCGGTAACACGGGTTCGAGTCCCGTACGGGTCATACTGAAGTCTACGTAGATAGGCTTTTTTTATTGTTTAAAATCTAATACAAAACAAAGAAAAACTCTTCTTATTCTCGTGAATAAGAAGAGTTTTTTTCGTAAAATAATGGAGCCGAGGGGAGTCGAACCCCTGTCCAAGTATATCGACACAATCAAATCTACATTCATAGTTTATCTATTTAAGTTTCGCTACCGATTAGCTGATAAACAAGCATCATCTTAAGCTAGTCTGATAATCTCTTATTCACTTAGACAGACGGAAAAGTGAATCGTATCCCACTGGTTATAGGACCTGGACCCGAGCACATGGGCGATGCCGGACAGATCTTAGCTAGCAGTTATTAAGCTGCGAAAGCTAAAGTGTTTGTTTGTTGTTTGTCAGTTATATTTAACTGTAACGTTTTTACGTAGACGTAACCTACGGAATGCATTGAAAGCTCGACCTATACCTGTCGAATCCGTAACGACCCCGTATAAAGAAAAGCCTAGACGAATGCCTAGACTCTCATTGTAACAAAGTTCAGTTATACATGCAAACCTTTATTGATCATGCATTTTTGTAGGCAGCATCACATACGGTTCTTCTTTTGCTTCTTTACGAAGTACAAAGTGATTCGTTTGATTGAGTGCTTTCAAATGGAATTTCCCATCAGAATATTCAACGATATTCATCGATGCGTTACCGATTAACTCAGATAGCTGGAAATCTGGAATAAGCTCATGAAGCATATTTCTAATGGTCATTCCATGGCTAACAATAAGAATATTTTGGTTTTTATCACGATGCTTATTAATTACTTTTAGTAAGCCTTGTTCTACACGTAACCAAAACTCCATAAAGTTTTCACCAAGGTGGTCTGGATCTAATTCTTTTAATCCATTTAATTCATCTTGAATATTGCGTCCACCTAAGTCGCTAAAGTTGCGTTGCAATTTCTTATATAATTCGCCCCAAAGTTCGCTAGCATCTTTTCCTTCTAGGCTTCCAAAGAATACTTCACGGAATTCCGGCATCATTTCAATCGTGAGGTTATCACGGTTTGGATGATTTCTAAGGAAAAGTTGAGCAGTTTCGATTGTTCTTCGTAAATCGCTAGTATAGACTGCGTCGAAATGAACATCTTTCATTCCCAAACCAGAACGAATAGCATCTAGGCGTCCTTCTTTTGTTAGAGGAGTGTCCGACCAACCTTGCATACGGTTGTAGCGGTTAAAGATGGTTTCTCCATGTCGCATGAAATACAATGTTACACCTTTTTTCGTCATAAAAAGACCTCCGTTCTTGTTCTTGTTTCTATTGTAAACTGTTTCTTTAGAAAATGCTATCTTAAAATGAAGCATGGCCTAGAAAATATCCAAATGCCACACATACAAGACCAGCAACTAGGCTTATGGCCATATATAAGAGAGCTAGAGGAGTATCTCCATTTTGAATCAATTGAAGAGACTCGAGGCTAAATGTGGAGAAGGTTGTAAAACCACCACAAACACCTGTGATTAAAAGAAGTTGGTCGCCTTCAAACCAGTGAGATTGTTGAAATTTGGCACTCAGGAAGCCAATAACAAGAGAACCTAATAAGTTAATAAACAGTGTTTTAATGGGAAGAGAATGCTGCAGTGGAAGCTGTGAGATTAAATACCGTAAAATCGCTCCAATGGCACCACCAATTCCGACATAGAGTAGTGACATAGTATCCTTCTTTCTTAATTGAATAGTTCTATTATACCCGAAATTGGGCAAAAAGAAAAAGCTGGAATAAATCCAGCTTTAATATTATTTGAAGAATAAGCTTCCGAGAACGATAATCCCAAGAGCGATACGGTACCAACCGAATGCTTGGAAGTCGTGTTGTTTGATGTATCTCAATAAGAACTTGATTACAACTAGTGAAACAAAAAATGATACAACAGATCCGACTAATAAAATCACGAATTCAGCGAATGTGTAGTGGAAACCGAATTTCAATAATTTTAATCCACTCGCACCAAACATGATTGGAATCCCCATGAAGAATGAGAATTCAGTTGCGATTGAACGGCTTGTTCCAACTAGTAAGCCACCTAGGATTGTTGAACCAGAACGGCTAGTACCTGGGACTAATGCTAAACATTGGAAAAGACCAATTTTAATAGCTGTAATGAAGTCTAATTCTTTAAAGTCATTAATTTTTGGTTCTACATTTTTGTGAGCACGTTCGATGTAGATGAATGCAACCCCATAAACGATTAGGGCTAATGCAATAACGATTGGTTTGTTGAAGTAGTCTTCCATAAAGTCATCAAGAATGAATCCTAGAATCACAGCAGGGATACATCCGATAATTACCTTTTTCCAAAGATTAATAGTTTCGATAAACTCTTTGCGGTTTTTACTTTTAGCAAAGGGGTTTAATTTGTTGAAATACACAAGGACAACTGCCATGATGGCACCTAATTGAATCACAACATTGAACATTTCTTGGAATTTAGCAGATACGTCTAATTGAATAATTTCGTTCACTAAAATTAAGTGACCTGTACTACTAATTGGTAGCCATTCAGTAACGCCTTCGATAATTCCTAAAATAATAGTTTTAATAATCTCGATAAGATTAAGCATTTTTCCACTCCTTTATAAAGTCTGCTAACAACGATTATACTGCTTTCTGGCAAGGATTACCACAATAAACAAGAAAAAACCTCTTCCAAAAGAGAAGAGGCTGTATATTTTTACTTTGGAACGACGCAAACAACTTCTGGTGCATAGAAATCTTTTTGAAGAAGTGTGAGTTCACCAGTTTCTAAGTCGCGTTTGAATAAAGTTAAATTATCTGATTCTTGGTGTCCGACAACGATATAAGCTTCGTCGCTACTTAAATGGAAATCACGTGGGACTAAGCCGAAACTATCGGTTGTTTGTATAAGAGTCAGTAGCCCGTTAGTTGGATTAACTGAGAATGTGTATAACGCATCAAAACCACGGTTTGAAGCATAAACAAAACGTCCGTTGCGAGTGATATGAATAGCACCACCCCATGCTTGTTGGTCTTCAGTTGTTAAGGCAATCTTGTCTAGATTCGTAAATGTTCCATTTTCTTTATTGTAAGAGAGCACTTCAACAGTAGCGTCCAGTTCGCAAATCAGATAAGCAATTGGAAGCGTTGGATGGAAGGTTATATGGCGTGGGCCACTACCTGCTTTAGTCTTATATTGTGTGACTTCCTCTAATCCAGTTTCTGTACGCTTATACGTAAACACAGTATCGATTCCGAGGTCGCAAACAACAATCCATTTTTCATCTGGTGTGTAATCTGTGTAGTGAACATGTGGAGAAGTTTGGTTTTCATGGACGCTAGACCCAGTGTGGACTTTTTTATCTACAAAAGTAAAAGAGTTCGCCTCTTTATTGTAGTGGTATAATTCCACGAATCCTCCGTGATAATTGGCTGTTAAAACATCTCCAGTTTTTTCGTGATGACGAATATAGCAAGGAACCGCTTGTTGGTCAGCGTAACTTGCTAAAGGTAGTAATGGAGAAACTTGTGCATCATTTGCTGAAATTCCGCATAGTTCGCCCCCTTTGCCAACAGCAAATAATAAGTGGTCAGCTTTAGAATAGGATAGGTAAGTTGGATTATCGATAGTTGCTTCTAGAGTGAGAGCTTCTAGCTGCTCTGTTTCTTTATTAAGGAGGACAGAATAGACTCCTTTACTATCGCGTTTTGTATAGGTTCCTAAATAAAATTTTTCGTTCATACGATTCCCTCCGAATCACAATATAAAATAATTATACAATTTTTTGCAAAATCTAATCAAATGTTAATCATAGAGACTAAAAATATGATACACTAGAAGAAAATGTGATAAGGAGGAATTTTATGGATAATAAACCTGAAAACCAAGGGAAGACATGGTTTAGGAAATGGTTTTTAGATAATCAATTGGTGACAGGATTGCTTATTTTATTATTGCTCCTTGTTAACTTGATTTTATTCTCGCAAACATCGTACTTATTGAATCCAATTAAAGGATTTATCTCAGCAATCGGAGTACCTGTTGCTTGCGGTGCAGTGGTTTATTATTTAGTAAAACCTGTTTATGATTTTTTAGTTAGTAAAAAAGTGCCAAAGAGCATTGCAATTTTAGCGGTGATGTTAGGGATTGTTTTTCTGTTCATCATGGCAGTAACAAGCTTAGTGCCGATTATCCAAAAGCAATTGCTCGATTTGGTATCACAATTACCGTATTACTATCAAATCATCAGTGATCAAGTTGATAAGTTCATGCAATCTAGTTGGTTTACAGCCTTGCAGGAACAGTTTAATACGATTAACATGGACTTCATCCAATCGATAACAGAACGTTTAAATGGAGTGTTAAATCTTACATTTAGCGGTATCGGAAGTGTAGTAGGGATTGTAGGAGATACCATTATTACTTTAATGACGATGCCAGTCATTCTTTATTATCTATTAAAAGACGGTAATAAAATCATTCCTTCGATTACACGATTATTCCCAACTCGTTCACGTCATAAAATTAGCGTTATGTTACATGAAATGAACCAACAAGTCAGCTCATACATTCGTGGTCAAATCCTAGTAGCTATTTGCGTTGGTGTGACATATACGATTGGGTATTCAATCATTGCGTTACCATATGGGGTCACAATTGGGATGATTGCCGGATTATTAACAATTATTCCTTACATTGGTTCTATTATTGGACTGGCCATTGCACTTATCATTGCCTTTGTTACAAGCCCATCTATTGTGTTGCAAGTGTTATTGGTATTTGTAATTGAACAGTTGATTGAAAGTCGTCTACTTCAACCGCTGATTCTTGGTTCATCATTGAAGATGCATCCAGTAACGATTTTAGTAATTTTACTAGCTGCTGGAAAAATGTTTGGACTAACAGGATTGTTAATTGCAGTACCTGTTTATGCAGTGGTTAAAGTATTTGTAACTCACTTCTTTGCATGGTATAAAGACTATTCTGGTTTGTATTACACGACAGAAGAGATAGTAGAAGAAACCATCGAAGTCGTTATCACTGAAGAAAATTAAAACCAAATCTCTCTTACAAAACGTAATGTTTAGTAAGGGAGGTTTTTTTATGCTATTTGTGGTTGGCGTGATTGGAGCTGTTATAGGGAGTTTTGTAAATGTGGTCAGTGTGAGAGGAACTAAAGGGGAAGATTTTGTACATGGGAGATCGTATTGCCCTCATTGCCATCATTTGCTATGTACTTTTGACTTGTTCCCCATCCTATCGTATTTATTTTTACGAGGGAAATGCAGATATTGTAAGCAACCAATCCAAATACGATATGAAGTGCACCCTGTCAAGTAGACAGGAAAATAATTAAATTA
>CALHVK010000022.1 GCA_938039195.1 uncultured Carnobacteriaceae bacterium | reverse complement strand
TGTAGTCGTCGTTTTCCCATTTGAACCTGTGATTCCTAAGACGGTTCCTTCCATCACACGTTGTGCAACTTCGATTTCAGTATAAACAGGTAAGCCCATTTCAACTGCTTTTGTTACTAATGGATTTGAATATGGAATCCCTGGGTTTTTCAAAACGAAATCAAATGATTCCTCTAATAATTCTAAAGGATGGCCTCCAGAAACCACCTTGATTCCTTGTTTGGCTAACCCTTGTGCGTCTACACTTTCCTCAAGTGGTGTTCGATCATTCACTGTTACATCCGCCTTTAACTGATGTAATAATGTCGCAACACTCACTCCACTCTTGGCAAGTCCGATGACTAGTACTTTTTTATTTTCAAACGCTTGTGTATTCCGCACAATGATTCCTCCTATTTTTTGTTTTGAATATGTATATGGAGAAAGGCTGGGCATAAATGACCAGCTCTCCTAATAAAATATGTTAATTCTCTTAAAAGACAAATGCAACGATTAAACCTGCAATAAGTCCTACAGCACTAAATACTGAAACGATTTTTACTTCCTTCCATCCGCTCATTTCAAAGTGATGGTGAATTGGACTCATCTTAAAGATACGTTTACCTGTCAGTTTAAATGAACCGACTTGTAAAATAACGCTCAGTGTTTCCCCAACGAAGATAATTCCAACAAGTAATAATGTCCATTCTTTATGAAGCATAATCGAGATAATCGCAAGACCTGCTCCAAGTGCCAATGAACCAACGTCTCCCATGAAGACTTTAGCTGGTTTCCAGTTATACACTAAGAATCCTGCTAATCCACCAACTACACAGAAACAGAAAATTGCAATCGAGTGTTGCGCTGCTCTATAGGCCATAACCCCATAGATACCATAGGCAATAATATTCGTAGATGCTGCTAACCCATCTAATCCATCTGTTAGATTCACTGCGTTAGAAAATCCTGCAATCCAAACGATGGTAAATAATGCAAACAAGAGAATACTGTTTACTTCACCAAAGATTGGAAGGTAGATTAATGGTGCATTTCCGCTTAAAAGGTAAAGTACTACGAAGATGGCTGCTCCAATCAATTGAAGAACAAATTTTTCATGACTCTTTAATCCTTCATTTTGTTTTCTGAACACTTTGATATAGTCATCTAAGAATCCGATTGAGCCAAAGAATGCAAATCCAATTACGCCACTTAATAAGACGAAATTGAAGTGCCCAAACACAGCTCCAACAATTAAACTTGAGATACTAATCATGCAAAGAAACACAAGTCCACCCATCGTTGGTGTTCCGCTTTTCGCTTTATGCCAAGACGGCCCTTCATCTAATGTGGTTTGACCTAATTGTTTCATCTTCATATATTGAATGAAATGTGGTTCAGCGATCACTGTTGCTAAAAACGCTAAGCCGACTGATAAAATGACTTCGATCATAATCTTCCCCTTCTTCTACTCGTGATTTTTAAAGCCCATTGCTTCTAGGCATTTAATGACTGTTTCAACTTCATTATAAGGAATATATTCATCACCGATTACTTGATAAGGTTCTACACCTTTACCAGCGAATAATAAGATATCCCCTTCTTGCGCGATTTCTAAAGCACGTTTTACCGCTTCAATTCGATCGTCGATACATTCATAGGCAATCTTTTCATTTTTTCTTCCTGATAAGATTCCTTTGTAAATCTCTTCAAGCGGTTCATTTCTTGGATTATCCGCCGTCAAAATCACATAATCTGATTTCTCAAACGCGATTTCTCCAAGTTCTGGACGCATACTTGAATCTCGATTTCCACCACTATGTCCCATAATCGTAATCACACGATTCATTTTTACTTTTTCAAGTGTCATAAGCACATTTTCTAACCCATCAGGAGTATGCGCAAAATCGATAATCACTTGGAACGGTTGTCCTTGTTGAATCATTTGCATACGACCACCAACACCTGGGAATCGTTTCATCAATTCAACTGCTCGTTCTAAAGAAATTCCATTGATCACTGCAACTGCAAAAGCTGCAAGAACATTATAGACATTAAAGAGTCCAATCATTGGAATCGAAACAGGTAGCTGTTTCCCATTCATCGTTACATTAAACGAAGTCATTGCTCCGTTCGTTTGAATGTCAGTAGCTCGAATATCTGCATCTTCACCAAATCCGTATGAAATCACTTCACAAGGAGTTGAGTATGCGAATTGCTCATAGTGTTCTTCATCACTATTTAAAATGGCAACACGTGGTTTCCCATTTTTAGAATGATTTCCTAATTGAGAGAACAATAGGCTTTTAGCATGTGCATAGTTTTCCATTGTTTTATGCAAGTCTAAATGCTCATGTGTTAAGTTTGTAAACACGGCAACATTGTAGTCAATTCCCCAAACACGCCCTAATTGAAGAGCGTGAGAAGAAACTTCCATAATACATGTGTCTCCACCAATTTCTTTTACCTTTTGCAATGTTTCATGGACCGTCAAAATTTCAGGAGTCGTGTTTCTTGTTTCAATACGTTCCTCACCGATTTTTCGATACATCGTTCCAATCAATGCAGTTGGTTTTCCTAATTCTTCTAATAAATAGTCAATCATATGCGTTACAGTTGTTTTCCCATTTGTCCCTGTAACTCCAATCATATTTAATGACTCTGATGGATACCCGTAAAAATGATTTGCAAAGAGGGTCATCACACGTGTCACATCTTTGACATAAATCACAGGTGAATCTCCCACTTGATCTTTGATAGATTTCGAAGCCACGAACACACTTGCTCCTAGCTCTTTTGCCTTCCCTGCAAATTGATGCCCATCTACCGTTACACCTTCGATACAGAAAAACATAGTATTGGGCACAACTTTACGCGAATCTTGTGCTAATTTTTCTACAGTGATGTTCTCTACGGAACCTTCCACTTCTTTAATGACTAACAAGTCCGCTAGTTCTTTCGCAAACATGTTCTTCCTCCTTCTTTTACTCTGAGAGTCTAGAGTATTCTAGGCTTCTCTTCATTAATGGATTGAAAATTTCTTTAATAATTTGGTTTCCCGTTACAGCTACTCGTGGTTGTTTCACTGTGATATATAGGATATATTTTGGATCATCATATGGTGCAAACCCTACAACAGAGAAAATATAGTTATTTCCGTTTGAGTAGTATTTACCTGTTTCCGGATTGATGAATTCAGCCGTCCCTGTTTTAGCTGCGACTTTTTCTCCATCAATATTAAAATCATAGGCTGTTCCGTTTTTCATACGAGTTGCTTCATATAAAAATTGAAGAGTTTTCTTCGCAGTTTCTGGACTAATGACTTTTCCTAAAGCTGTTGTTGGATTTGGTGTTTCTTTTCCAGTATCAGGATCTGTTAAATGGTCAACCAAACGTAACTTCTGCATTTGACCACCATTGGCAATGGCAGTGAAAGCTTGCATCATTTGATAAGGTGTGACCGTAATCCCTTGTCCAAAACCGGTTGATAATTGTTGTAAGTAAGAGTTGAATGGGTTTGACCCTGAAACTTCATTTGCAAAACCTGAGTTTGTTGATTTTCCAAAGCCAAACGCTTCTAAATATTGCTTCCACTTTTCGATACCAATTTTTTGGATGATATGAACGAAAGCAACGTTACTTGAATGAGCTAACCCTTCTAAGTATGTAATGGTTCCCCAACCTACTTTATTATAGTCTCGAACTAAATCGGTATAAATTTTTACACTTCCTGATTTGTATTTTTCATTTGGATCAAAGACCCCTTCATTAATCGCTGCAGCGAGCGCCAATACTTTCATCGTTGAACCAGGTTCAAAAGCTTGGTCCGTCAACAAATTATTCCATTGAACATCAATGCCCTCTTTTGTTGTTGAGTTATACGTTGGACGTTGTGTTGCCGCAATAATGTTTCCCGTTTTAGGATCAACAAGCATTGCCGTCATTTGTACCGGTTGATAGTTTTTATCGGCTTGGCTAACAAGTGATTCCAAATAAGTTTGCAATCGTTTATCAATCGTTAAGGTAAGGTTCATCCCGTCTTTAGGTTGTTTTGTAACTTTTTCTGTATCGGTAATCACATATCCATTTCCATCAACAGAATATTCAACCTCACCAGCAGACCCTGTTAATTGATCATTATAAAGCCCTTCAAGACCTGTCTTCCCTACTAGAGTAGTGATTGTCTTGTTATCAACTGTTTCCTCGACAGTATCCGTATAACCAATTAAATGCGAAGCAAAAATTCCATTTGGATAGTAACGAGCCGGACTTTCTGAGAACTTAATTCCAGGAAGTTTTTCAGCTTCGATTTGCTCCTTCACTTGAACGGATAAATTTTTACCCGCACTACCGAACTCTACTTGGGAAACATCTTTTTGACTCAATAATTTTACAATTTCTTCCTTCGATAAAGAAATATGTTTTGAAAGAGCCTCAGCAGTCTTATTAACGTCTGTGACATAATCAGGCGTATCCGCATTCTTACTCCACTCTGAAGTTAATACTGCATATAATGAATAGTTTGTTGCGTCAACAGCAATCGGACTACCACTAGCATCAAAAATCGTACCGCGTTTTGCAGCGAGTGTCCGTTTTTGATGGATTTTATCATTGATTTCTGCACGTAAATCCACACCATGAGTATTCCCCAACACCATGATTTTAAAGAACTGCACAGAAAAAATGAGAAATAAAACACCTGCGAGTCCTACTAAAATCCGGCTCGCTTGATGCCTATTTCCCGCAATGTTATTGTTTTTCGTATTTTTCATCGTCCAACATTCCTAACATTTTCTTCGTTCATCTTCAAGCCTTGTTCATTAGCGATACGATTTACTCGGTCGTACTGAGACAATTCTTGTGTTGCCTGAAGCAATGTATTGTTTTCACGTTGAATTAAGGTTGTTTGTGATTCGATATCTTGTAATTGTCTGTTTTTGTTAGCTACAATCATGCTTGCAACAATCGTCATTACTGCTAAAGCCGCAATTACAAAACCAGAGACTGCTAAAAGTCGTAATAAGTCTGCTTTTTGTTTTTCTTGCGGAATCGATGTTACTTCACGGTCTCCACGAACTAGAGGCTTTTGCGTAGGTACCGCAACATTCATTGTATCTACATATTTTTCAGCTAATGCCACTAGAATTCCCTTCTTTCTAAATGTTCCTTTTATTTTACTCTTTCGATGACTCTCAATTTCGCACTTTGTGAACGAGAGTTTTCTGTAATTTCTTCAATGCTTGGTAAAATTGGCTTTTTATTCACCAATTGGAACGGAGCTTTTTCTTCCTCCGTTGGTAGAATTGGCAAATTCTTCGGTGCCTTTTCTACTGTACATTGCTGTTTGAACATTGTTTTGACAATGCGATCTTCCAGAGAATGGAATGAAATCACACTGATACGGCCTCCCACGCCAACAACTTCAAATGCTTGCTCAAGTGAGTCTTCAATCGCTGCTAATTCATCATTTACTGCGATACGAATCGCTTGGAAAATTCTTTTAGCAGGATGTCCTCCTTTTCGTCTTGCTGCAGCTGGAATGCTGTCTCGAATAATATCCACTAATTTACCTGTTGTTTCAATGCGGTGTTGTGCGCGGATACGCTCAATATTTCGAGCAATTTGTTTCGAAAACTTTTCTTCTCCATATCGATAGAAGATACGAACCAATTCGTCATAGCTCCATTCATTTACAATTTCTTCTGCCGTTAACGGAGCACTTTGGTCCATACGCATATCGAGTTTTGCATTTTGATGGTAACTAAACCCACGTTCAATCTGGTCGAGTTGTGGTGAAGATACTCCTAAGTCGTATAGAATTCCGTCTACTTTAGAAACACCTAGTTTTCCAAGTTCTTTCTTTAATTGACGGAAGTTCGCGTGAATAAACGTTACTTTTCCTTCTTCGACTTCTTTAGCAAGGCGACCCTTTGCATGATCAATTGCTTGCATATCTTGGTCAAAGCAATAGAGATGACCTGTTGTTAGTTGGCTTAGTAGGTATTGACTATGTCCAGCACCACCAAGCGTACAGTCTACGTAGATTCCGTCTGGCTTAATGGATAATGCATCTACCGTTTCATGTAGCAATACAGTGATATGTTTAAACATGGTCCCTTCCCTTTCTAAAAGCCAAAATCAATCATATGTTCGGCCAATTCTTCAAAATTCTCTTCAGTTTCAGCAATATATTCTTGCCAACGTTCTTCGTTCCAAATCTCAATACGATCATTGTTCCCGATAACGCGACAATTCTTTTCTAATCCCGCATACGCACGTAACGTTTGTGAGATGTTTACACGACCTTGTTTGTCGAATTCTACTTCAATCGCAGCAGAGTTCATAAAACGTGTGAAGGCACGTGCATCTTTTTTCGACTGTGGTAAGTCTCTTAATTTCTGTTGAATGAGCTCCCATTGTTCGAGAGGATAACCGTATAAACAGCCATCAAGTCCGCGTGTCACGATAAAGGTGAACCCTAAATCTTCACGGAATTTAGCAGGCACAATCATACGTCCTTTTGCATCAATAGTATGTTGATATTCACCGATTAACATGCAGACTCCTCCATTCCAATAATTTTAGTAACCATAGTTTACCACATCCCACCACTTTTCACCACTTTTTTACCAAAAAAAGTTAAAAAAAGTTTTTTCTCCCCCAATTTGTGTTTTTGAAGCACAAAAAAAAGCTCTTTACGATTCAATCGTAAAGAGCTTACTATCATTGATTTAATGCGATTATTTAAAGAATCTACCCACCTGAACAAGAATGACGAGTAATCCAAAGTATAAAAATGCAATAGAAAATAATTGGTGGATGAATGGTCTTAAAACCAATTTTCCGGCCTTTAATTTAAAATAAAGTAACGCCAACCCAATCATAGCGAACCCGAGTGTGGCAAAACTAAACCATGAATATCCATATACATTCACACTGGTTGTATGTAAAACTAATAATATCATCGGCGTCATAATTTCACGAATAGTTATGAAGCGAGTCTCATTATAGAAGATTCGATTCCCAAAAACGACTGTGAAGCCGACAAAACTTAAAATAAATACTAACCATAATACAATCTCAAAAAATAACATTGACTCACCTCCATCACTATTAGTTTACAATAGATTTCTTAAAACTCATAATATTTTTAAATGTATCAAAAATGATACGTATCATTTTTGATACATTTTTCTTTTTATACAAAAAAGAAAAAACCTTAGACAGCTGTCTAAGGTTTTGTAACGTTTATGATTATGCTTCTTTAGAAACAACTTCTTTTCCGTCGTATGAACCACACTCAGGACAAACGTGATGGCTCTTTCTTAATGCTCCACATGATGGGCATGCGCTCAAACCTGGAACTTCTAATTTGAAGTGAGTACGACGTTTTGCTTTTCTCGCTTTTGATGTTTTACGTTTTGGTACTGCCATTTTTGTACACCTCCTAATCAATCTTCTTTACATAATGCTTTTTACTTCTCAGTCTCATCCTTTTCGAAGAAAGACTGTAAAGACGCTAACCTCGGATCAATTGATTGTTCTTTCTGTTGTTTGCGTCGCTCTTCAAGAGCTTCTTGCGTCACAACCTCCCAATCATTTCCTGAAGGCATTCTATCTTCACTCAATTCCTCTTGCGATAAGACTTGTAAAGGAATTGAAAGTAAAATATGATCTTCCACAGCGGGTTCAAGGTCAACCCAGTCACCATCTAGAGGCATCACAATTTCTGTTAGCTCTTTCTCATCAACTGAGATATGGGACGGAATGTATCTTTCCACAATATCAATGTGGAGCGGAACCACTACTGGCTCTAAAGACCTGGATGAAGGAAGTGTGATATCAACATCGCAAGTAAATTGCGCTACAACTGATTGGCTTTGATAAACAAGAAATCCTTTGATGTGTGCTGGCGAAACAGCAAGAATCGATTCATCTCTTTGTTTTAATGCCTCTTCCACATTAATTTCTGTATCAAAGTAAATTGGAGTCCCTTGAGAATCCTGAAGTTGTTTAACTGATATTTTCACAATTTTCACCCCTAAAGCAACATACTGAATTATACTAGTTTATTGAAAGTTTGTCAAAGCTTTTTACTTTACAAGCTTGAAAAATAAGTGATTAAAAACTTTCCTCTTTATTCACTTGGATTGGCTTAAAGACCGTTGCTGAAATTTGTTTGGATGGATTCCAATAATCATACAATAAATCCCAACTCTCTTGGCGTTCATCCTTATACGCTGCGTAATTGGTGATTAATTGAAACGAGTCTACTTCTCGCATTTGCTTCAACCATTCTTGGCCTTTTGGAGTAAAACCAAGTACCGAGCCTTGCTCTATCTTTCGACTCCAATAGTCTTCCATTTCCTCTTTTGTTATTCCAAGTAAAACATAAACGAGGAGTCGTTGTAATCGTGCCCAGCTCCAACGTTTATTTTTTAGATATTGAAGACACTCCTCAATAGACGAAGTCATTCGAATAGCTTCCTTTAATCGGTTTTCGATTCCTTCTTCCATTTGATAAATAGCACGTAGATCTTCATCAGTACTCCTTAAAATAATACTCTTCAAGAGGGGCCAATAATAGCTCCAATCGTTTTGATACTCCTCTTCATCAAATCGCACATAGGATAGCTGTGCTCGTAACACTTTATCTTCACGATTTTCTTTTAACGCATTTCGTAAGGCTGTTCCACTCGCAAAAGCTGTCTCTTCTAACGCATCATCCAAATGCCCACTTCCGACTCGTGTAATTGGAACTAATTGCATCGGATGTTTCCCATTAGCATTTTCTACAGCATAGGCTAATCCCAACTGTTGATTTGGAGACTGCAGCGCCTCTGCCAATGCACTCTTTTCTCCAAACTTTTTAATAGCCAACTGCGTTAATTGACTTGCAAAAGTAAGTGAACGGTTCTCTTCTACAAAACGGCTAATTTCATTTTCAATAGCTTGACGCTGAATGACTGCTGTTTCAAAAAATGCTACGTCGCCATCTTCACAACCAAATGCTAAAGAATCACATCCAACCTGTTGCAAGATTTCTACAGCACCTCTTGCAAAAAGGTCTGTTGCTTGGCAGCTCACCGCAGTGGACATCTCAATCACAACGTCAGCCCCATGACAAAGCGCGGCTTTTGCACGACTCCATTTTTGTTCGATAGCAGGTTCGCCTCGTTGTACCCAGTTTCCGCTCATCACCACAACCATTACATCAGCATCTGTTTGTTTTCGTGCTTGTTCTAAAAGATAGGCATGACCTTGATGAAATGGATTAAATTCTGCGATTACTCCACATACCTTCATACACGAACCTCATTTCACCGCTTGGAAGAACCATCGCGGACTCGTTTCTTGTACTTCACTTTGCCCGAAGTCAGCCTTCACTTTGATATCGGTAAAACCAACCATCTCCAGTGCCGATTCGTACATTTCTATTGGGAATGTTTGTTCCTCATGCACTTCTTGAAAATGCTCGTACAGGTTGCCATCTTCTTGTTTAATATACATATCAATGACATGTTCTACACTGCCGGGCTCATCTAATTCATAGCTTTGCCATAGAAATGCAAAATCATCTTCTACGAAATGATATTGATATCCTGGAAAGACTTCTTGCATTTGATAGAGCGAATGCACGTCGAAGAGGAAAATTCCACCCTCTTCTAAATGGTCGTACACCGCTTCAAAAACCGAAACGACATCTTCAAAGTCCGTTAAATAGCAAAGAGAATCTGAAAAGAGTGTCACTGCGTCGGTGGTTGGTACATCTTCCAACACGCGCATATCCGCTTGAAGCCATTCGATGCTTCTCCCTTGTGCTTTCTTCTCGGCAATCTCTAACATATTCTTAGATAAATCAACGCCAATCACTTCGTATCCTTTATCGTCAAGTCGCATGGATACTTCACCAGTCCCACAAGCAAGTTCCATCACTTTACGAACAGGTCTTTTGGCACTATGCGAAAAAGAACGAACTGCATAGTCCGTCCATTCTTCGTAGAGTTCTTGATCCATCACTTGGTCATATACATGAGCAAATTTTTGATAGTTCATTAGTTTTCACTCACAATATTTACGATTGGTGCATCGCTCCATAATTTTTCTAAATTATAGAATTCGCGATCTGCATAATAGAATACATGGACAATCACATCGTTTAAGTCCATTAAAATCCATTTGCCACCATCTTTACCTTCGATACTTCTTACTTCGAAGCCTTCTTTTTCAACTGCTTCTTCAACCGCATCGACAATTGCTTGTACTTGCTTTTCGTTTTTACCGTGTGTAATTACAAAGTACTCTGCAACTGGTGTAAGACTTGCTACATCTAATGCAACTACTTCTTGTGCTAACTTGTCTTCACAAGCATCTAAAACAACTTGTAATAATTTTTTACTTGTATGTTCCATTCTATTCTCCTTTTCTTTGTTTCAAATAATGATTATAAACTTCTATTGTTTTTGGAAAAATAGAGACTTCTTTTTCCAATAAAAATTCCAATGTATGCTTCAATAAATAAAAGACCGCATCATCGATATTTTTTGCTGCAATTTCACGAGCCGTATCAACCCCTGGATAATCTCTTCCATCTTCAATGGCATCTGCTACAAAGAGACACTTCGAAAGAAGACTCATTTGAAGCCCTCCAATTGTATGCTCACGAATGGCATCTAACAACGCTTCGTCTTTGACTCCGCATAGATTTGAAATCAAATAGGCTCCAATTGGTCCATGTAGAATTTCAGAACCTTCATGGTGATACATTTCAGGAAGTCCGATTTCTTTGGCAAGTGCTTGCTGCTGTTCCACTGGGATTTCTTTGGCATAATCATGCGCCAATCCTACAAAGGAAGCAGCTTTCTCATCGACGTCATACAGCCTTGCTAATTCTAATATTTTTCGTTCGACACGTAGGCAGTGTTGATATCTCTTGTCACTCATATTTGATTGGACATGCGACAATAACTCTTCCCTAGTCATCGTTGTATAAGGTTCAAAGCTTTTCACTTCGCTCATTCTAAATACAACCCCTTTTCCGCAATATAAGCTTCTACTAATTCCGGAACTAAATATTTAATGCTTTGTTGGAACAGAACATTTTTTCGAATTTGAGTCGAACTAATATCCATCTTCGGTGCGGTAATCCATAACACTGGATATGGCGTTTCTTTTTCGTATCCTGGACGTTCAACGCCGACAAATTGAACCTCATGAACTAATTCATCCACACGGTGCCATGTTGGTAAGTAATCTACCATGTCTCCACCAATGATAAAGTAATATTCCGTATTCGGATTCTGTTTCTTTAACAGTTGAATCGTATCATACGTATAGCTCTTCTCCTTGCGTTCGAGTTCGATCGTCTCGATATCAAAATAAATATTATCTTGAATCGCCAGACGTGTCATCTCTACACGGATATTCGCATCAATCGTCTTTTTCTCATCCACATGTGGCGGAATATGACTTGGTAAAAAGTAAACCTTGTCTAAGCCTAATTGCACACGCGCTTGTTCAGCCATAATTAAATGCGCAATATGGGGCGGATTAAAACTACCACCGATAAGCCCTACACGTTCTTGTGGTAAGTCTTCACCGAATTTTTCGGTTTTGTTTAATGTCTTAGAAAAAATATTGAGTTCAGCAACCATCGTCTATCGACCTCTTTTTTTGAATTCTGCAAATCGTACTGAAATATCTCTATGTTTTGGATTTCTGGCTTCTTTATATAACACAATCGTATGCCCAATCACTTGAATGATTGTACTACCCGTTGCTTCAGCAATCGTTTCGGCAGCTTCTTGGGGCTCCTCTAATGTATTTTGCAATAAAGTTACTTTAATCAATTCGCGTTTTTCAACAGCGTTTTGAATTTGATGAATCATCTCTTCGCTGAGTCCGCCTTTCCCAATTTGGAAGATTGGCTTCAACGAGTGTGCTTCTTTTTTGAAGAACTGTCTTTCTTTCCCTTTTAATTCCATGAAAGCTCTCCTTTCTTTAAATAATCGATTGACGTTGAATAACATCAACTTCTTTTGGACTCCATACCGATACCGTACCTGGTTTTTGAATCGTTACCCAACCAAGTCCTGCAATCACTAAGTCCGTTTTTTCTTTAATGGTAAATGTCTTCTTCACTAATTTTGGATACAACTTCATATTGTCTCCTGTTGGCGGCGTTAGAAGTGTTCCTACATGTTTTGCATAAAACTCAGTCGCCTTCTCCAACTTCGTGCGATGCAAGTCGATTGTTTGCGGTGTATAGAAGGTAAATGAATTACGTTCTCCTTGTTCGTAATCGACACGAATCAAACCACCGATAAAAATCGTTTGCTCGCTATTTAATTGGAATGTCTTTGGTTGTAACTCTTTTTGCGGTAAGACTTTTTTCATTTCTTTTTCCGCTAAGTAGTGCGTAATTTGGTGACGGTGAATAATCCCTGGTGTATCCACTAATGAAGAATGTTCATCAAATGGAATATCAATTTGGCCAAGAGTCGTTCCCGGATATTGAGAAGTTGTAATCACTTCGCCTGTTTCACCAATGCTTTGAATCAACTTATTAATGAGCGTTGATTTTCCTACATTCGTTACCCCTACAACATATGCATCTTTACCTTTACGGTACTCATTAATCTTCTCTAGTAGCTCGTCAATGTGAATTCGTTTATGCCCACTCACAAGTAGCGTGTCGACTGGTTTAATGCCGTACTCTTTTGCATGACGTTCAATCCAAGCTTTAAGACGATTACGGTTCACGGATTTTGGATATAAATCCACTTTATTGGCTACGAATAAAATCGGGTTATCGCCTACAAAACGTTTTAAGCCAGAAATCATGCTTCCGTATAAATCGAATAAATCAACGACAAAAACAACAAGCGCATCTTCATCAGCGATACTACTTAACATCTTTAAGAAATCATCGTCTGTTAGAGATGCTGGTTGTAACTCATTATAATTACGGAGTCTAAAGCAACGTTGGCAATAAAGAGGGCCTTCACTTTCTAGCATTTTATTTAATGCACTTTGCGGTGTGTACCCTGTTCCCTTTGGATCTTCCGTTTGGATTATTGCTCCACATCCAATACATACATGCTGTTCCATGATTACTCCTCCTCCCATTTCTTATGATAGGACGCCCCTTGTGTGACTACAAAGATTCCTTTTTCAAAGAAACGATTAATTCTTGTTTTCCATGCATCGCTTTCTTTTCTAGGTTTTACGATAATGGTTCTAACGCCAAATGTATTTGCACCTAGAATATCTGTTAACAGTTGGTCACCTACCATGACTGTCTTTGATTTATCAAAATCCAGTAATTGTTGTGCCGCTTTGAATCCCTTGTGTAGTGGCTTTAAACCAGGATACACATATGGAACATCCAATTGAGCTGCTGCAACTTTAATACGATGTTCATTGTTATTCGATACAAGGATTATTTTAATTCCTGCATCTTTCAACGAATTCACCCAAGAAAGTAAAGTTTCATCGATTTCTTTTTCGTCCCACCCAATGAGTGTATTATCTAAATCGGTTAAGACCACTTCAATTCCATTCTCTTGTAAGAAAGGAACGGTAATCTCTTGAAAGGTCTTTTTAAACCACGTTGGTTTGAATAGTGCCATAGTTCTCCTTCTAGTTCACGCGAACTCCCTGCGCATCAATTTCAAGCACACGAATCGTGCATCCTTTAAGTGTTGTTTCTAAATAGTGTTCTAAGGTTTCTACAAATCGGTCTACATTTTCTTTATAAACAAACGTCATTACTGTAGGACCTGCTCCACTTAGGTAAGTCCCACAAGTATCAAGGCCTTCCTGCTTTGTAATCGTACGAACTTCTTCCATCCAAGGGACCAGTGTTGAACGGTACGTTTCATGGAATAAGTCTTTTTCAACAATCGAAGAGATGACTTTCCAATCTTCCGTCATTAATCCAGCTACCAACACATTACTACGGCTACTTGCTTCTACTGCCTCACCGTATTCTAGTGAACTTGGTAAAACGCCACGACTCTTCTTCGTTGATAATTGAACGTTTGGAATCACTGCTACCATTGCTATCGGTGCTTCCACATTCTTATGAACTGTTAGCACTTCCTGTGTGCGGTGGTCATAAGTGGCTACAACGATGCCCCCTAAGATTGCTGGCGCGACATTGTCAGGATGTCCCTCGAAAAGAGTTGCCCATTTTACTTTTTCATCATTTGTTAACTGTAAGTTCCCTAATACATTCGCTAATTCGATACCCGCAACAATGGCGCTCGAACTACTGCCAAGGCCTCTTGTTAGAGGAATCTCACTTTCACACACAAGTTTGTGTGGTGTTAATGTTGGGCACACTTTTACAGCTGTTTCGATAATTAAATTCTCTTCATTTGTCGGAATCTCTTCTCCAAACGGATGGGTAATCACCCATTCGCTAGATGCTTCTCCTACATGAAGTGTTAAATATAAATTCACTGCAATTCCAAGCGAATCGAATCCTAATCCGATATTTGCTGAAGTTGCCGGAACTTTAATTGTGAATGCCATTATGCTTCCTCCAAGATTGGGTAAATAGCAACTTCATTTAAATGAGCAAAAGCTTCTTTTACTTTGGCTAACTCACTTGCCGTTAAAGCTGTATAACGAACTCCAAATTCTTCTTGGTTATTAGATACAACTTGGCCGCCTAGTGGTGCAACTTCCAAGTTTCCTTTTCCATAAACGAAATAAGAACTCTTCGCAGCCTCTGGACTAAATTCCACTAATGGGCTTTCTACACGACCAAATGTTTCAACTGCACTGCCGTTACCTTTGCGACGAAGTACTTCAACAACGTCCGCTAAGACACTTGTTGCTGTTGGAAGGGATCCTGCTCCTTTTCCGTAAAATAGAACTTCATCCACTGCATTTCCTTTTACTGAAATCGCATTGTTTTCATAATGTACTTGCGCTAATAAATGAGTTGCTGGTACAAAAGTAGGTGCTACTTCAAGTGAAACTTTTTCGCCATCGCTAAGTGCTTTAGCGAGCAATTTAATCGCAAACCCATTCTCAGAAGCCATCTTCATATGTGAAGTAGTAACTTTAGAAATTCCTGTTTTAGCTACTTCATCAAAAGTCACGTTCACACCAAAAGCTAAACGCGTTAAAATCATTAATTTATAAGCTGCGTCATGCCCTTCCACGTCGCTTGTTGGATCAGCTTCAGCAAATCCTTTTTCTTGAGCAATCTTTAATGCTGCTTCATAGCTAAGCCCTTCTTTTTCCATAGAGCTTAAAATGAAGTTTGTTGTTCCGTTAACGATACCAACAATCGATTCCACATCATTCGTTTCAAAGTGTTGCACCATCGGACGAAGTACTGGAATCCCCCCACCGACACTTGCTTCATAGTACAAGTAGACCTCTTCAAGTTTAGCGAGTGTAGTTAATTCAACTCCATGAACAGCAATCAGATTTTTATTGGCAGTGACAACAGATTTTTTTGCAAGTAAACAAGCTCTCACATATTCATAAGCCGTTGTAATGCCACCCATCACTTCAACTACTAACTCAATTTCAGGGTCGTGAACGATGTCGTTAATATCATTTGTAAATACAACATCTGTTTGTTCCATTAATTCTGGTTCTCTCACTAACGCTGTTTTAATTTCAATTTCTTCTGGAAGAACACGCTCTAATTTGGATGCATTTTTCTTTAAAATATTGTATACACCACTACCGACTGTCCCAAATCCTAATAACGCAATTTTCATTTATTTCAATCCTCATCTAATATATTGAAAAGCCACAGCACAGACACTCTGCGCCGTGGCTTTACTCACAGTTATGTTTTTAATCTTGTAACATTTCAAAAATTTCAATTGTCACTAAATCAATATCATCAAATTGGAATGTTTGATTTGTTTCTACATCTACTAATTCAAAACTATTTGTTTCTTGATTAAAAGTAACGATAGCTTTTTCAACGCCATCTTTTTCGAAGCGACGCACCTCGATATCTGAATCTTGTGCCGCCATTGTTTGTAAACGTTGGACAATTGCCACCAATTGTGAAGGTTTCATATAATTACTACCCCTTTCAAACTTTCTTTCATTATTCTACCATAAAACCTATCTTTGATAGTAAGAATAACCACTCTATTTAAGAGTTTTTTATTCATTTGGTAGGTTCCAATATAATTTAATTAAAGCTTGAGTTCCATCATCTGCAAAGCCATCATCACAAAGCGTTTCGTAGAGTTTTTTGGCTTGTAGAGTCGCCGGTAAAAACAGACGCATTCTTTCTGCTTCATCGAGTGCAATTCCCAAGTCTTTTAGGAAATGTTTTGCAAAGAAACCTGGAGAATAATCTTCTTTTAAAATACGAGGTCCGTAATTTGAAAGTGACCAGTTTGCGGCACTTCCTGCGCCAACTGTTTGTAATACCTTGTCCATGTCTAAGCCTGCAGCTTTCGCATAAACGAGCATCTCCGTTAATCCAGTCATCGTTCCTGCAATCATAATTTGATTGGCCATTTTCGTATGTTGGCCAGCACCAGCTGTGCCTTGGAGTGTAATCGTCTTAGAGAAGCAATCTAGTACAGGATACACTTTTTCAAATGTTTCCTCTGATCCACCAACCATCGTAGAAAGTGTTCCATTTTTAGCACCAAGGTCCCCACCTGATACAGGTGCGTCTAGCGCTTCCCAAGAGCGTGCTACAGCTTCTTGTGCGATACGTTTAGCTAACGTTGGTGTACTTGTTGTAAGGTCCACTACCACGAGATGCTCTTTAGTAGACTTAAAGATTCCTTTATCACCAAAGTAAACTTCTTCCACATCATTTGGATATCCTACGATTGTTAAAACGACATCTGCAAGATTAGCTACGTCAGTAGGTGTATCCGCCCAAGTCGCTCCTTCTTCAAGAAGGTCTAACGCTCTTTCCTTTGTACGATTGTATACTACGACATTATATTTTTTTAGCAAATGGCGAATCATAGATTTCCCCATCACGCCTGTTCCGATAAATCCAATTGTTTTAATGGTCATTTTCTTCATCCTTTAACTCGTTCGTCGATAATCGTAAAAATTTCATGAGGTTCATAATATTATGAGAATGTTCTTGATTCCATTGATAGCCGTTAATCGCAGCTTCATAGAAATCAACAATTCTTTCGCCAAATGTTTCAGAAGAAATTTCAGCTAATAATTGATCTTGTAACGCTGAAACTTCAGCTTCATTTCCTAATTGATTTTCAATATAGCCTAAGACACAATCCGCAATATCCGCATCAGTTTCAAATAACATTCCTAAAGCATCTGCTGTAATAAGACTGCTTAAGTAATCGTTCTTCTTCGCAATGACTGGAACGCGGTTAACAAGCGCCTCTAAGTAAGTTAAGCCTTGGCTTTCAGATTCAGACGCATTCACGTAAAGATCTGCCATTTGATAGTACTTATAAACCATTTCATTTTTGATTTCGCCCACAAATTGAACAAAATCATTCATTCCAAGTTCTGCCACTTGTGCTTCCAGTTTTTCTCTTTCAGGTCCGCCACCAGCAATACATAAGCGCACATTTGGCTTACTTGCTACAATGGCTGGTAATGCAGCAATCACTGCCGCAATATTTTTTTCTTGAGATAAACGACTAAGAGATAGTAGCACCACTTCATCCTCGGAATAGCCAAGCTCACTTCTTAGTGCACTGGCCACTTCTGGTTCTTGCGGAGGAACAACGACTCCCGTTGGAATCACTCGAATTTCCTGAAGTACTCCATATTCAATCAGCTTATCTTTCGTCATTTGACTTGGAGCAACCACTCCACTTGTTTGATTACAAAATGATTTTGAAAGATACGCTACGTGACTTGGACGTAACACTTTTCCTTTAGCAATATAGTGTAAATATTTTTCATACATTGTATGGTAAGTATGAATCGTTGGAATCTTTAACATAGCAGCAATTAGTTTACCAGCCAGCCCAAGACTAAACTCCGTCTGCGTATGAATAATATCCAATTCATTTTCTTTCACAATTCGGTAGGCTTTTCCTAGGCCTTGAATCGCCACACGACGATCCTTGAACGCAAAGAACGGAATACTACCCAATCGAATAATATTCTCTTCCGGTTCCGTTACCTTTGGATCTGTTGTTGTAAAAATAATTACCGAATGCCCTTGTCTTTCTAAATCCTCTTTTAATACACGTATTGAAGTCGCAACTCCACTCACTTGTGGAAAGTACGTATCTGTAAATATACCGATTCGCATACTTACCTCCTTAAGTTTGAAATAAACAAAATTATTTCTATTATCCCTTCCATTATAAACGATACACGCTGTAGTGTCACTAATAGCATATAAAAAAGGAAGCTCACTTAGTTGAACTTCCTTACTTTCTATAGATTACTACGAAATTAATCAATGAATGTAGTAACATCGAATTTAAAACGGAGCCTGATTGCATCCTTAATCCAAATATCAGAAAAGCCATACAGAAAAAATAAACAATACTTTTAACATCAAAAGCAAAATGAAAAACGATAAAAACAACAGTTCCAAGTATAAATGAGCAGACGATATTTTCAGCATTATAAGCAATCTCTCTACAAATTATTTCCTCGATAATCGGCGCCAATAAAGTGGCAGATACTTTTGTATGTAAAGCAAATTCATTGCTATCTTTTTTAGTAAATACCAAAAGAAAAACGATCACTATTACTCCATATATCACAAGAAGGGGGAAATCTAGCGCAAAAGAAATCGCAGTACTTATTTTAAAATAAACAAGAATCAGTAAAAAGAAAATTGTCTTAAAGATGTCCCTTGCTATTTTTAAATATTCTTCTGACTTACACCGTTTTTTTAGTAAGTGATATAACCCATATGACAAGAAGACTACTAAAAAATAAATAAGAATCGATATAGCTGTATTTTGTATTGTCAAGAACATAATCTCCTCCTTTATAATTGGTTCATTTATTTTACTAAACAAGAATGCACTATAAATTGATACTTATAGAAATTTTTAGTAACTTCTTGTTCTAAATAATCTAAAAATAAAAAAAGACAAGGCCAGTA
>CALHVK010000021.1 GCA_938039195.1 uncultured Carnobacteriaceae bacterium | reverse complement strand
TGCTTGAACAGCGTCTTTATCACGGACGAATGATTTCACAAGGTAACCATAACTTTCTTCGAAACCGAACATGAATGTATGGTCTCCTGTTTCTTCATCGTGTTGAATTTGTTCTGCAATGAATTTGAATCCTGTTAACACATTCATCATTTCAGCGCCATAACTCTTAGCTACTGCTGTTGGAAGTTCACTACTTACGATTGATTTTACAACAAGTGCGTTACTTGGAAGCGTTCCTGCTTGTTGGTGAGCATATAGTAAGTAATCGACTAAAATTGCAGCGATTTGGTTCCCTGTAATCACTTGGTAGCTTCCATCTGGCAAGCGTACGGCTGCACCCATACGGTCCGCATCTGGGTCAGTGGCTAATAATACATCAGCACCTACTTTTTTCCCTAGTTCTACCGCATATTCAAATGCGCCTGCTTCTTCAGGGTTTGGAGATTTAACTGTTGAGAAGTCGCCATCTGGAATTGCTTGTTCTTCAACCACGTGCAAGCCTTTGAAGTTTGCTTGTTCTAATGCTTTTTCAACAAGCATTAAACCAGTACCATGTAATGGTGTATAAACCACTGATAATCCTTCCACATCGCTAAGAAGTTTTGGATTTACAGAGACTGTTTTGATTTCTTTCAAGTACGCATCATCGACGTCTTTTCCGATAATCGTTACAAGACCTGATGCTTCTAATGCTTCATCATCTAACACTTCGATTTCAAGTGGATTGGCAACTTGGCGCACATATGCCGTTAATGCATCCGCATCTTTAGGAGGCATTTGACCGCCGTCTTCACCGTACACTTTATATCCGTTGTAAGCTGCTGGGTTATGACTTGCTGTAATCATAATTCCGGCAAATGTATGCAAGTGACGTACTGCAAATGATAATTCTGGTGTTGGACGTAAGCTTTCAAATACATACGAAGCAATCCCATGAGTTGCTAAAGTACGTGCAGACTCCATTGCGAATTCTGGTGAAAAATGACGTGAATCATAAGCAATCGCTACCCCACGTTTTTTCGCTTCTTCCCCGTAACTTTCAATTAAGCGTGATAATCCTTCTGTTGCCTGGCGCACTGTATAAGTGTTCATGCGATTAATCCCAGGTCCAACAATTCCACGCATTCCCGCAGTACCAAACTCTAATGGTGTATAGAAGGCTTCCTCTTTTTGTGTGTCATCCATTGATTGTAATTGCACTTTTAATCCTTCTTCAAGTGCCTCAAAAGATTCCCATAATTTTGCTGTTTCTTTCCAACTCATTTGCATCTGTCTCCTTCTACTGAGTAATAATGTCTTATCTTATTTTATTATCACTGATTTTCCGAATAGTTTCAACTTCTTTGTGAACTAAAAATCAAGATTTTGAACTTCGAAGCCGTATTCCTGAATATGTGTTTTTAGCATATGCAAGAATCGCCCTGCTTCTTTGGATAATTTGCGTTGATCGTGCTGCAAGATTCCAAGTTCCATTGTATCTTCTACGTCCAGCGGCACTGCAACAATCTTATCATCATTTAGCTTACTACTAATAATTCCCGAACTGATTGTATATCCATTTAAACCGACCATTAAGTTAAAGATGGTCGCACGGTCACTTACCTTAATACTCTTCTTATGCTCCATCGTGCTGAGGATTTCCTCTGAGAAGTAGAATGAGTTTTCTTCCCCTTGTTCATATGACAAATAAGGATAATCTTCTAATTCTTCTAGAGTAATGCTTTTCTTTTCCGCTAATGGATTTTGCGTACTTAAGAACACGTGCGGTTGTGCCGTGAAGAGTGGCGTGAAGACTAGGTTCTTTTCTTTGAATAATTTTTCCATGACTTTACGGTTGAAATCATTCAAATACAAGACACCAATCTCACTCTTATAGTTCGTTAAGTCTTCTAAAATGTTTTGAGTTTCTGTTTCACGAAGCGTGAATTGATATTCGTCTCCTGCTTCCTTTTGAATAAAATCAACAAAGGCATGCACCACGAACGCATAGTGTTGCGCGGATACGGAGAATGTCCGTTTCCGTTTTGTTTGTCGTTTATATTTTTCTTCCATCAAATTGACTTGGTCGAGGACTTGGCGAGCATAGACTAAAAACTCACGCCCTTCTCCCGTCAATGTAATTCCGGTATTCCCCCGTTGAAAGAGGGTGATATCCATTTCCACTTCCAACTCACGAATGGCCTTTGATAAACTTGGTTGGCTGACATATAAGTCTTTTGCGGCTTCATTCATAGAGCCTTTTTCAACGATTTTCTCAAAATATATTAATTGTTGAATTCTCATCCGACCACTCCCTTCTATTACGCTTATTGTACCATCTTCTAGCAAAAATAAAAATAAACTCCTCCATGCAAGTGCATGAAGGAGTAGATAGGAATTTGTTCTTATTCTTGGAATTTGAATACAACTGAAGAATCGTATAATTTTAACATATTTTCAAATACAATCTTACTTGCGATAGCTGCTGCAATTGGTACAACGAACCATACAATAACTGCTAAGGCCACATTCAATCCAGCATCGATAGAAGCTAATGGTCCTACCAACCCTACGATACCGAACCCTGCAGATTGTGGAGTACCACTTACTGAGAATAGTGCTACTGGAATAGCTGAAAGAATCGCTGTTGATAAACATGGAATCAAAATTACTGGATATTTGAATAAGTTAGGCATCATTAATTTCATAGCCCCAAGAGCGATGGCTAATGTGACCCCTGATTTATTGACTTTCCATGAGTGAACTACTAATGCTACGGCTGTTGCGGCAACCCCCATAGCAGCGGCCCCGGCAGATACACCGTTTAGTTGAATCGCTAAACCAATCGCTACTGTTGAGATTGGTGAAATGATTAATGTTGCAAATGAGCAGCAGATTAAGATAGACATCAAGATTGGTTGTAATGTTGTGAACTCGTTAATCACTTGACCAATAGCTGCTGTAATCATTTTAACGTAAGGTAAGAGTAATAATCCGATAAACGCAGATCCAACCCCAACGACGATTGGCATTGCAACTACGGCTGTTGAACCGAATTTATCTTTGATTAGCATCAACATTCCTACTGCAATAGCAGCAGTCACCATTGTGTTGATGAGGTCCCCTGTACCAGCACCAACATATTTTTGAAGTTCTGCATTATACGTCACTACACCACTGGCTACGAAGCAGGCACCTGCTACGACCATCATTTCCATTGGCTTGAAGCCGAATTGTAATCCGATTAAGCCCCCGATAATCAGTGGAGTTGCTAATTGGAAAATAACCGCGATTTGTGTAATGGTTACTGCGATTGGATATTGACTAAAATGTTTTAAAATTGCTGAAAGAACGGCATTTGGAATCAGTCCGACGATAACCCCTAGGGCTGTCCCTGCTAAGATTTTATTGATAAAAACTGAAGCCGTCATTTTTTGTTGTGCTTGTGCTTCCATAGTTTTGTCCCCCTCTTCTGCGAGCTATTTAGCTCCAAGAATTTGTTCTTTACAATGAACTAATGCTGTTAAAAACTCACAATATGGTGTTGGAACGCCATATTTTTGTCCTTTACGCACTACCGCTCCGTTGATGTAGTCGATTTCTGTTAAACGATTATTTTCATTTAAGTCTTGATACATCGATGGATGATGAAGCCCGATTGTTTCACGATTATAACAATTCGTTTCGATGAAATCTACAATTTCTGAAACATTTAACAGAATGTTTTCATTTTTTGCAACTTCTGAAAATTCTTTCACAATATTTTCAACTATCATATGAGCCGGCGTTGTAGAACCAAACTCATACATATTACTCATCAAGATGGTGCAGAGTCCATTCATCGTTCCATTTACGCATGCTTTCTTATAAATAGCGAATAGAATATTCTCAGAGTAAGATGCATTTAACCCACCGCTGTTCAACACCTCAACGATTTCTTCTGCATTCGCTTTTACCTCCGGTGTATCTACCAAGTTCTTCAGTGCAATCGTTCCACTACCGAATAACTTAACGCGTCCAGGCCCTTCCATTCCAGCCGTCCACATCGTATTTCCGATAAAGATATCTTCTTTTGGAACAAATTGTTCAATCACTTCTTCATGTCCAATCCCATTGAGTAAGCAAAGTACTCTTGTTTCATCATGAATCACTGGTTTCAAATCTGTTAGCATACCTTCTAATTGCATTGCTTTTGTAAATAAAATAATCAGGTCACTCGTCATCTCTTCAGTGACTTCACTTTGAAGTACTGCTGGCAACTTCACTACAACTTCTTCCCCGTTATAGTTTGCCTTTAGTCCCTCTTTTTGGATGGCTTCCACGTGATCCCTCCAACCATCTACTAAAAGTACTTCATGACCCGCTTGATGGAGCATTAATCCAAAGCGACTTCCCATGGCGCCAGCACCTGCGATTGTAATTTTCATCGTAATTCCTCCTTTATGTTTTAAAAAGCTTATTGTTTCCGTCTTTATTCTTTGTTACAATTATTGTGTAACACTTCACTTAAAAGAATAGGAGATGCCCAATGGATATTAAACACCTTCACTACTTTATAAGTATCGTTGACCATGGCGGATATTCCAATGCCGCTCGTAGTTTATTCATTACGCAACCGACCCTTTCTCAAACCATTAAAAAATTAGAATCCGAATTACATACTCCGCTTTTTATTCAGCAAACTAACAATAGTATTCGACTGACTGAAGCTGGACAGCTCTTATACGATAATGGTAAGAAAATCATTTCTCTAATGGAAGGGACTGTGGCTCAAATTCATGAGCTCAATCAACCTCAAAAAGAAACGATTCGAATTGGGCTACCGACACTTTTTGCGATCAAATTAATGCCTGAGTTCTCGCGTTTTATGATGTCGCATCCTTCAATCCACTTAACGATGGTACAAGGCGGTTCGCGTGAGCTTCAAAACGCTCTTGTGAATGAAGAAATCGACCTCGGTGTTCTCTCTTTTCCAAAGATGGAGTCCGATATTGTGATTGAACCGTTCCAGCAACACTTCGCTGGTTATCAAGCGAGTCTTGTCGTTCCTAAAGGTCATCCATTAGCCACTAGAGACTCTGTCACCTTTGAAGATTTAAAGGGCGAACGTTTCAGCACGTTGTCTAAACACTTTATGCTTGGAAAGTTATTGCACCAACGTTCAAGACATTTTGGATTTGAACCGAATATCGTTTACGTAGACGATAACTGGGAAGTACTTCTTGCCAGTCTTGTAACGTTTAACTCCGTTTGTATCATGGCTCTGGAATATAA
>CALHVK010000020.1 GCA_938039195.1 uncultured Carnobacteriaceae bacterium | reverse complement strand
AACATAGCGAATCGCTTATTGAAAAACGAAGAGCATTCGGATTCTATAGGAATAACAATAGCGATCATAATCGATGTGAATTACTGACTCTGGAAATTCATTTCCTAGAGTCAGTTTGAAGCTCGATAGGGAGCGAGACCCTAGGCTCGCCCCGGTACAGCTATTATCGCAGCTATGAAGATATCCGAAGCGGTATGAAGTTTATTTTTTAGCCCCTTGGGCTATATTCTCTCTTCTTTTCAAATGGATTTTGCATCCTTCGAAAACAAAAAATGGTGGACAGCCGTCCACCATTTTTTCTATTCTACTGTAACTGATTTGGCAAGGTTACGCGGTTTATCCACGTCTAAGCCTTTACCTAGAGAAGTGTAGTACGCGATTAATTGCGTTACCACTACAGATACGATTGGTGCAAGTAGGATTGGCACCGCTGGAACGATGATATCGTCGCCTTCTTGTTCAACGCCTTCCATCGCGATTGTTGTTACGACAGCGCCACGAGCTTTCACTTCTTGGATATTTCCGCGAGTGTGGCTCGCTACAACTGGTTCGCTTAATAATGCGATGACTGGAGTGCCTTCTTCGATAAGGGCGATTGTTCCGTGTTTTAATTCCCCTGCGGCAAAGCTTTCAGTTTGCACGTATGAGATTTCTTTTAATTTCAACGCTGCTTCCATTGCTACATAGTAGTCTAAGTGACGACCGATGTAGAAAGCATTGCGAGTTTCTAATAAGCGCTCTTTGACTAAGTCTTGAACGGCTTGTTTGTCTGATAATACGCTCTCGATTGAAGCGGCAACGACACCTAAGTCGTGCTTCATGTCGAATGGAGCTTCTAAGCCTTTAGAAGCGCGTAATGCGTCTGCTAAAACAGCCATTACTGCGATTTGTGCAGTGTAAGCTTTTGTTGAAGCTACGGCAATTTCAGGACCTGCGTGTAATAGTAAAGTGTAGCTTGCTTCACGAGAAAGAGTTGAGCCTTTCACGTTTGTGATTGTTAATGATGGGAAGTTTTGCTCGTTTACTTTTACTAACGCTTGACGGCTGTCCGCTGTTTCTCCACTTTGTGATAAGAAAATGAAGAATGGTTTTTGTGATAATAATGGTTGGTGATAAGCAAACTCACTTGCTAGGTGAACTTCTACTGGAATTCCAGCAAGTTGTTCTAATAAAGCTTTCCCAACCCATCCTGCATGGTAGCTTGTTCCGCAGGCAATCACGTAAATGCGGTCGCTTGCTAAAATGCTGTCTTGGATTTCTTTATCGACTTGTAATTGACCATTTTCGTCTTGGTAGTTTTGGATGATTTTACGTAATACAACTGGTTGTTCATCCATTTCTTTCAACATGTAGTGAGGGTAAGCCCCTTTTTCTAAATCGTCTGCATCTAATTCTGCAACGAATGGTGCACGTTCTACTGGTTTGCCATCAATTGTTTCAATTTCTACAGAGTCTGCAGTTAATGTGATTAACTCTTCGTCTTTGATTTCGATGTAACGGTCTGTTTCAGCGATTGTTGCCATTGCGTCTGAACAGATCACGTTGAAGCCTTCGCCAACCCCTACTAATAATGGGCTCTTATGTTTTGCTGCGTAAAGAACGCCTGGTTTTTCGCTGTCTAACAAACCGAACGCGAATGATCCGCGGATTTCTTTCAACGCGCGACGGAACGCTTCTTTTCCTGATAAGTTTTCTTTATTTGCAAAGTATTCTACTAAGTTTACGGCAACTTCAGTATCTGTTTGAGATTTGAAATCAACGTCGCTTAAGAATTCTTTTTTCAATTCGTCATAGTTTTCAATAACGCCGTTGTGCACTAATGTGAAACGACCTGATTGTGATTGGTGAGGGTGAGCGTTGTTTTCTGTCGCTGGTCCGTGTGTTGCCCAACGAGTATGCCCAATCCCTGCAAATGCTGGAATTTCTTCATCCACTGCATCACGAAGATTTTGAATACGTCCAACACGTTTTACTAATTGTGTTGATCCATCTTCGTCCATAATAAATAATCCTGCTGAGTCATATCCACGATACTCAAGCTTTTCTAATCCGTTTAATACTACTGTTTGGATTTTTCCATGTCCAATACATCCTACGATTCCGCACATAATGTTTAACTCCTTTTATCAGAGGCCTTTTTTGTCCTCTTCTTATTGTAATTTTGATTATGTTTCTGGTGCTGTTTCAATTTTGTCATTTCCTTGCAAAAATGGTTTGTATGAAACTGTAGACTGCACTGCCTTGAGTCATCCGCCGAGTGTTTCGATAAACTCACTCCTCGTCACCTGTTTTCCAACAGGCCTGGCGCTATCCTTGTTGCTTCCTTTCAAAGCTTTCATAAATTTTCAGAAACATAGTTATCATAACCGATGACCACCCCAAAAACAACTAATTTTCCTTTTTCCTAACCTTTTACAAACCAAACCTTAACCCTACCCCTCCTCAAACCGCACCCTTATCGCATTTCTAGAAACCAATTCAGTAGATACCACTTTCTAACTCTTCAATAGTAAAGCTCGTCTCCCATCCCGAATCTTTTGTGTTTTATCCTCCTGCACCAGTGATGTTGTAAACCGTGAAAACCACACACGCTATTCTATCCCCTCCCTCCATTTCAAAAAGAATACCAATTTGTCATGAGTGGTGAGCGAAAAGCACACATGATGTCAGTTTCGCTTCTAGCTGAACTATTCAATTCAAAAAAGCTATTAACCAGGTTTTGGATTCTATAATAGCAATAATAGCGAGTGTACTCGAAACGAATTACTGCCTCTAGGAATTTATTCCCTAGAGGCAGTTTGAGAGTCGAGAGGAACTGAGACCTTAGGCTCAGTCCGGTACAGCTATTATCGCTATTATGAAGATATCCAAAAACCTTCGGTTAATAGCTTTTTTATTTTCTTATGAAATTGAATAGTTTGGTGCTTCTTTCGTAATCTGAACATCATGCGGATGGCTTTCTCTTAGCCCCGCACCACTCATACGCACAAATTGCGTATTCTCGCGAAGCTCTTCTAAATTACGCGCCCCAACATACCCCATCCCAGAGCGAAGTCCGCCAACCATTTGGAAAATAATATCCGCCGCAGACCCTTTGTAAGCTACACGCCCTTCGATTCCCTCTGGTACGCGTTTGTTCGCTTCGTTTTTCGCTTGGAAGTAACGGTCACCTGAACCATTTTCCATCGCTGCTAGACTTCCCATTCCGCGGTATGTCTTGAAGCGACGTCCTTGGAAGATTTCGAATTCACCTGGAGATTCATCTGTTCCGGCAAGCATGCTTCCTAACATCACCGCATGTCCACCTGCTGCGATAGCTTTAGCGATATCTCCGGAGTACTTAATCCCACCGTCTGCGATGATCGCTTTGCCAAATTCTTTCGCCACTGTTGCGGCATCGTAAATCGCTGTGATTTGTGGAACCCCTACACCGGCAACGACACGAGTTGTACAGATAGAACCAGGTCCGATTCCGACTTTTACAACGTCCACGCCTGTTTCAAATAAGGCACGTGTTCCTTCTCCTGTCGCTACGTTTCCGGCAATCAATGTTGCGTCAGGGAATGTTTCGCGGATTTCTTTAATTTTACGGATTACGCCGGCACTATGTCCATGAGCTGTATCAATGACGATGGCATCCGCACCTGCGTCTAGTAGTGCTTTTGCACGTTCGAATGTATCTGAAGTAATCCCTACTGCTGCAGCCACGAGTAAACGTCCGTGTTCGTCTTTAGCAGAGTTCGGGAATTCAATCACTTTCTCGATGTCTTTAATCGTAATTAACCCTGCTAAGCATCCTTTATCGTCTACTAATGGTAATTTTTCGATTTTATGTTTTTGAAGAATGGCTTCTGCGTCTTTCAATGAAGTTCCAACTGGAGCCGTTACGAGGTTCTCTTTTGTCATTACTTCGTCAATGAAAATGGAATAATCTGAGATAAAACGTAAGTCACGGTTTGTCAAAATCCCAACGAGGTGACGTGTTTCTAAGTCATCAACGATTGGTACACCGCTAATACGGTATTTTGACATGAGGTCTTCGGCATCTTGTACTTTATGGGATGGAGTTAAGAAAAATGGATTGATGATAACGCCACTTTCGGAACGTTTTACTTTATGAACTTCTTCTGCTTGTTCTGCGATAGACATGTTTTTATGAATCACGCCTAATCCACCTTGACGCGCAATCGCAATCGCCATGGTAGAATCTGTGACGGTATCCATACTTGCACTCATTAAAGGAATATTGAGACGAATGTTTTTGGCTAATTGCACGCGTAAATCCACGTCATTTGGCAAGACATGACTCTCCGCTGGAATTAGTAAAACATCATCGAATGTGTACCCTTCTTTTTGAAATTTTGTTTCCCATTTTGACATAGCACAAACCTCCAGTGATTGAATTTATTAACGAATAATATACCACTTTTAAAAGAAAAAGCAAGTTTTTCTGCAGAAAATCCTGATAATTCATGGAAGTTTCATCTTTTATTGTTCGTATTTTAATGAGAGTTTAATTTTTCACAAAAACACCTTCCAAAGCTTCGGAATTATGCTACACTAATAGTGACAAAGAAAGGATGATTCCTGTGAAAAAACAACTCTTCCCAGCAGTTGCACTAAGCTTCATTCTCCTCGGCTGTTCCAACCAGAACACTCCCGCTGAAACAACCACGAGTTCGATGGCAACGACTGCACAAACAACAAGCACGACAACAAGCTCAACTTCAAAAACGACCGTCAATAGTACAGAGGCCTCTTCTGAAGAAACGACAGTAACCGAGGCTACTACGCAAGCACAGGCTGCAAGTGGCAAGGCTGACCTATCTCTTGGGTATGACATCATCGTCAATAAAAAACACGCGCTCCCATCAACGTATGCGCCCGGCGAAGATCCAACAGCTGGCCAACAAGTCCGCGCGTTAATTCATCGCATGCAAGAACTCGGCTATCCAATTAGCGATTCTTACAGCGGATATCGTTCCTATGACTATCAAACCAAACTTTATAACAACTATGTAGCCCGTGAAGGACAAGCGGCCGCAGATACGTACTCTGCTCGCCCAGGATATAGCGAACACCAAACAGGGCTCGCCTTCGATATTCTCGACTCTCATGGAAACTTACTCGATGGCCCAGAATATCACGACGCCATCCACTGGCTTCATACGCATGCCCACGAGTACGGCTTCATCATCCGATTCCAACCCGGCAAGGAATCCATCACAGGTTACCAAGCCGAAGCATGGCATTTAAGATATGTCGGTGACAAAGCCACTGCTATTTACCAATCCGGATTAAGTCTCGAAGAATACTTTGGAGTTCCTGGAGGAAACTACGAATAGAAGAATCTGAAACAAAAATAAAAAAGCAAGGTGCATTCACCTTGCTTTTATTCTATTATTGAATATACGTCAAACTCTTACCGATA
>CALHVK010000019.1 GCA_938039195.1 uncultured Carnobacteriaceae bacterium | reverse complement strand
GCACCATCTGCAGTTCCTACTAATGGAGTTCCATCTTCTGTTTGATAGTTAACGATTACTGAACCAGCTTTTTCGTAGACATAGGTTACTTCTGTAGTTCCTTCTACAACAGAACCTTCTTCTTCTGGTGAAGTTTTGGGAACACCATTTACCGTAGTTTTTGTTTTAGTCTCGTCTAAATAGTAAACAGAACCATTTGCTTCCAATCTTTGAGGTTTTTCAGTTTCATTTTTTTTAGTGTTGTAGGCTACGTTTTTAGGCGTTTTAACAGTTTTGTCTTCCACAACTACTTCTTGATTATTTGCATCAAGATAGTAAGTTTTTGTTTCAACTTCTACTACAGCATCTACAGTATCATTATATGAATCTTTAATTGTTGTCCCGTCTTCTGTTTGATAATGTACAGTAACAGAACCTTTCTTTTCAACTCTTCTCGTTACTTCAGGACTATAAGTATAAGTAATAGTAGTATGTCCACTTCCTAAACGGTAAGCACGTAACGGAGTTAGTTCTGTTTTATAACTATAACTTTCTGAATATGCACGTTTAAGAATTGCATTCGTTTCAAACTGCTCGCCACTATTATAGCCATCTGCAACAATATCTATTTCAGAAGCACTTGTTGGCCTATTTTCAGAGTCAACAGTATCCCCCTTCAATGCTGACTCAGCTACTTTTCGAATGTCTTGTAATATATCCCCATCCATGTATCCTAGTACAAGAAATCTTTTAAAATTTTCCGAATTATTCTCTAATTTTTTTTCTTGCAAAAATGTTAAATACTTTTTGTACGTTTCTCGCGCTATTGGTTCAGAAATAGAATCTGGATTTTCCTTATTACGATTTAGAAAGGCATAGAGTCCATCTGTATCTTGTACAGATGATGGAGCAGGTATATAGTGAACTTGTGTATAAGTAATATTGTTTACCTTTGCTGTTACAAAAGTATTTTTTTCTAATACAAAGACATAATCCCCTTCCTTGATGCCACCATCTGCAGCGATATTCGTAGAAGTATATTCTTTAGCCGTAGCCTCTCCTGCTTTAAAGGTGTCCGCTACCCATGTATCAGAAGGAGTCGCTGGTGTATCAGCTACCACATATTTACCATAAGTTCCATTTCCAGTTTCTTCGACAATCCAAGTGCGTCCACCCGTTCTTACACCACTATAATTAATCTTACCATCATTTTGAACAAGTCCTTCAGAAGTTAATTTTGCAGTGACATTCCCAAGCGTCGTGTCAGAGTATGTCCCCCCTCCATCACCTGTGATTTCTACAGTTGGATCTCCAATTTTATGATACGTAGTGCCATCTTTTTCTATAGTCTCTTTTCCTTGTGCACCATGTTCTTTGGCCTTTTCCAAATCAACAGAGTTAACTTCATTACCTGTTAATGATTTAAAGATTTTTCCAGATTCTCCATATACTTCGTACTCTACCGAAATTTGTTTTTCAAAGCCTGCATCTTGATTTTTATCTTCTTCTAAAACAGTGCCATCTTTTGATACATATTTATAGTCTGCCTTACCTATTTTAGTGATTTCTTCTGTACCTGTTTCTTTTGGCTTAGGATGTTTATCAAAATCTTTAGATTCTACCTCATCATCGTAACTATCAATTTTAACTTTTGCTGTTTCTACTTTAATAGAACCCTTACTATTCGATATTGTAGTTGTTCCGTCTCCATTATCTATAATAGCAGCTTCTACAGACTGAGTATTGGCAGACAAGGCGATAGCAGCACCCATAATGAGTCCAATAGTACCTATTTTGACTGAGTCTGAACGACCATTTTTAAATTTACGAATAGAATAAATTTCCTTTTTATTTGAAAACATTTTTAACACTCCATATATATATATATATATATATTACACAAAGATATTGTCTAATACTGGATTAATTTTATCATTTTATTCATAATAAAACAAGTTTGATGCCTGAAAATTTGTTATCTCTTTTGTATATTCATTCTACTAACTTCTAATATCAAAAAGAGGTCTGTTAAATAATTTATCGAATTGTTAAGAATTTAGAAAGTCGTACATTATAAAAAAATAGAACACATAATATCAAACTCTGTTCTAGACATGATATTATGCGTCTTTATCATTTGTTATACTTCTACTCAGACTCCTGAGCTATTTACATCCACCCTGAGGGAATCGAACCCCCATCTCAAGAACCGGAATCTTACGTGATATCCATTACACTAAGGGTGGAAACTTGTTTTATTATAACAAAAATTTGCTCTAATAACAAGTTTTTTCTAGTGAGATAGCCCGTCTTAGTGGGAAGCATCCCCATTCCAGATAGAGTTTTTCACGATAACATAATCAACGTGTTTAAGGTCAGCAACCTGACGTCCACCTGCATAAGAAATAGCACTTTGAAGGTCTTGTTCCATCTCAGTTAAAGTGTCTTGTAGATGGCCTTTTGCAGGAAGCAAGATACGTTTGCCTTCCACATTTTTGTAAGCACCTTTTTGATATTGCGAGGCTGAACCGTAATATTCTTTGAACTGTTCACCATCAACTTCAATTGTTTTCCCTGGACTTTCGATATGTCCTGCAAAGAGGGAACCAATCATAACCATGCTGGCACCGAAACGGATAGACTTGGCAATATCGCCGTGAGTACGAATTCCTCCATCTGCAATGATTGGTTTACGTGCAGCCTTGGCACACCAACGGAGAGCAGCCAACTGCCAACCACCTGTACCAAAACCAGTCTTGACCTTGGTGATACAAACCTTACCAGGACCGATTCCGACCTTAGTCGCATCCGCACCAGCATTTTCCAATTCACGCACAGCTTCTGGTGTTCCCACATTTCCAGCAATGACAAAGGTATCTGGCAATTCTTTCTTGATGTGTTGAATCATAGAAATCACGCTATCCGCATGACCGTGGGCAATGTCAATCGTGATGTACTCAGGAGCATCAGCTTTGAGCTGGCTAACAAAATCATACTCATAATCCTTAACACCGACAGAGATAGAAGCAATGAGCCCTTGATCGTGCATGCGTTTAATAAAAGGAATACGTCCTGCCTCATCAAAACGATGCATAATGTAGAAGTAGCCCCCTTTAGCTAGTTGCTCTGCTACATTTTCATCCAAAATCGTCTGCATATTAGCTGGCACAACAGGTAGTTTAAAGGTGTGATTTCCTAGAGTGACACTTGTATCCGCTTCTGCACGGCTTTTAATGACACATTTATTTGGAATCAATTGAATATCTTCGTAATCAAAAATTGGAAATTCATTTAACATATCGATGTCTCGTTTCTTTTGTAATGACCTACCTATGCTTACGCATCACTACGTCTTTCCCGACGTTTCCTTAATTTATTATAAACTAAAGTACAGTTTTTGTCAAATAATGTTATAAATCAAAAAATATAGTTCGGATTTTATTGTATACATAACAAAAGAAAGAGGAAAGATTATTTTCTCCCCACTTCTTCTACATTCTAATAATACTCGCCCTGACGGTAGTCCCATGAGTTAAAGGTGTCTGACAGGTGCATCATGATTTTATCAATGTCAAGCCCTTTGCGGATAACTACTGGAGCTGGTGAAGTTGAACGTGCTCCTCCTTGTTCTGGAATGAGTTTGCCGTCTTTATCGACCATAGAGACCATCACACCTTGCTCGTAGCGAGTTT
The DNA here is from genome assembly GCA_938039195.1 of uncultured Carnobacteriaceae bacterium. Lineage (GTDB taxonomy): Bacteria > Bacillota > Bacilli > Lactobacillales > Aerococcaceae > Granulicatella. Next base: position 168 of record CALHVK010000019.1, on the reverse strand, counting down.
CAATCGTTTTGTCAGGTTGGATAGATGCCACATAGTCGTCTGCCTCGATAACAAGGTCAACTGCTCCTTCGATGCGTTCTCCGATACCTTCTACCTTACCACGGTTTCCTTTTCCAGATGGGTTTGCAGATGAGGCATAAACCATTTTACCTTCTTCCCAAAGTTTGG
>CALHVK010000018.1 GCA_938039195.1 uncultured Carnobacteriaceae bacterium | reverse complement strand
AGAAAGAATCGTATAAGCAACAGTGACAAATTTGTTTGTTTCTTCTTGTCTCGAGAAACGAATAAATCCGTTGCAAAAAAGTATTCCTAAAATGGGGATTCCCCAGATAAGCCATAAATAAAGAGTGGCATTCATCAAAAGAACAAAATACAGTAAAGGCGGCATAATAATCACAGCCAATGTCAAAATTACTGTCCCAAAACCAGTCAGTGATAAAATGATTGCAAAAAACGCCAACAACATCGTGGCTACTTTCCGTCTCTTCGCATCTGTATATGGAACGGTTATCTCTAAATTCTCTTTGGTTACTACTCCTTCTAGAAGAAACTTCAATCGACGCAGCTGGTTTTCAGATAGATTGTAGTAAAACTTGATTATCTTTTGATTTTCTTCCATTCTACCTTTTCTCCTGGTATATGATATTTCGACTCTAACACTTCAATAAATCTTTGAAGCTGCTTGATTTGTTCCGGAACATCCTCTATAGCAACATCCTTATACGTTGCAATCTCTGCTCGAGCAATTTCAAATAGTTTATCAAACGCTCTTTTTCGTTTTTCATGAACGCTAGAAGAAATTTCAAAATACAAGAACCATAGCACAAATAATAGCATACTTATAGGAATCCCTAAGAAAGCGAGCATGATGAGGGCATCATAGTATGACGTAATGAATAACCAGATGATTGGTAAAGTGACCACCAAGCACCCGCACAGCAATAAAAGTCGTATGAGACTAACAAAAAGGTACGGCATACCTTTTGGTAACTTTGAAACATCTTGCTGTCGTTCAGATAAAATGGTTATAAGCTGTTGGCGTAGTTCATTAATATCTTCTTGTGAAACGTTTCTAGGAAATAATCGTAATAATGACTTTATCACCGTTTCACGCGGCTCTTCGATGTTGAACGCATCATCATTTTCAGATAAATACTGCTTTAATTCTTTCACGCTGTTTGGAAGTTCTTCGTCGGTGAAGTTTTGCCACTCTAAGACTTCTTCTTTCGCTAAACGGACAATTTGTGCCTGCTCTCCTTTAAATGCTATATGTTCCCATAGAGAAAGTCCCAGTCCCATGATAAAAATATTTACATATATTTTAAAGAACGGATTAAACTCAATTTGATCCTTTAAGAATTCAAAAGGGTGTTTAATAAACGCCTGAAATCCAATATCAAAACCTGGTATCAAAAACAGGAAGATGAATGCAGTTAATATTGTCAAGAATATTTTTAAAATGTTTTTTAAGATACGTGGCATTACTGAAGCACGAGGGAGTGCAACCACTTCCCCTGAACCTTCTAGAATCGCTGCAATTAGCAATTCTCTTAGTCGCGCCAGCTTAATTTTTTCAATCCTTTTTTTCTTGTCCATAAATCCCCCTAAATCCACGGTTTGTTCCTTTTTATCACATAAATTCTTCTATGTCATATTCTCTTCTTAATCCCTTTACGAGATTTCTCAAAGTCTTTGCCTCTACTGATATTTCCTCATCCTCAAGATGTTTTCGAACATGCAATTCCTGATTAATAATTTTAAATAAGCTTCTCATTTCTTCTTTATACTCTTTTATTCTAATATACCGACAAATAAAGAATACTGTGAGCGGAATTCCCCATATAACGATAAACACGGGTCCTGCTACCACAAATGAAAAAAACATATATCGTATGAAATCCCCATTAAAGGTTATGATACTCATCCCTATTCCAAGTAGAAAAAACGGAAAATACGCAAAACAAAGAATAACGACCATTACACATTGTGTGATAAAGAGATAGTTTCTTACCTTTCTTTTGCTAGGTGGCAGCACTTCGCCCCGTTCGCTCTCATGCTCTACTTGTTCCGTCAATTTCCTGAGCTGCGTAATTTCTTCTTCACTAACTCTCTTGCTCAATTCTGTTCCTCCCTACACTCCATATTTGATTCGTAAAAACAGCACGTAATCGTAGAGTGCTTTGATAGGCTCTGGAATCGTGTCCCAAGGAGCATCCTTATAGGCGGAAATATCTGTACAAGCTATTTTTAACAATTGTCTGAAGTGTCGTCCTCGAATAAAGTAAGAGACGGTCCATCCCATCCAACAAATAAACAGACTGACGAACCCTATCCAGAAATTCTGCCATAGGAGGTTCAAAGCATGATCCAATTGATCAATCAATGCCAATACAAAAATCATTCCAAACGCAAAAAGGCATAAAATCCAGAAAATCAACAATCCAAAAAACCGAAAGTCTTCATTCCAATCCTCCGAGCAGCCTTTCGGTAACGATGCTTTCTCCTCAGGATTTCCAGATGAATCATCCACAATCAGTTGACGGAGTGTCAAGAGTTCCTCTTGAGAGACTTTTGTCGGGACTAATAGCTCCAGTATCGTATGTTGTTTTTTGACCGGCGCCTCCCCTCCGAAGGCAATCTTTTCTGCATTCCAACGGGGTGGTAATTCCTGCTCGTACGGTTGATTTTCTTGTAGATAACTTTCTTCAGAAATTAGCTCTGCCTCAACATCTGAATTCTTCATTTTCAATAAGCCCTCCACTTCATTTTTATACAGTCTTTTTCGTATCCAACGAAAGACAAAGAACAAGACGATCGCTGTTCTCCACATCATTACTAAACCCGTATTTCTTTCTGTAAAAGAATAGAAGCTCATGGCGAACCATACTCTAAGTGGAAACTGTGTGATGATCAACAGCGCCACCATGAATATTTCTCCATCGGAAAGGATTCTTCT
>CALHVK010000017.1 GCA_938039195.1 uncultured Carnobacteriaceae bacterium | reverse complement strand
AAGTACTTTCTTCACCAAATGCAAAACGACATAAAATTTCACTTGTACTACTTGAGTTGATATCCACAAATGAAATAGCTCCATATACATCTCTATCTGGATGATGGTCAATTTTAATTACTTTAGAAGGATCTACTTCAAACGGACAATCAATACGAGGCGTATTCGCACAGTCTAATACAATGATGAGAGAAGCATCAAATTGTTCCCTTGTAATCTCATCCATTTCTCCAATATACGTTAAAGATTTTGGCATTTCACCTAATAAGTAAATTGTTTTCTCCGGATAAGTAGCTCGAATAATCTCTTTCAAACCGACTTGCGACCCAATTGCATCAGGGTCTGGAGATTCATGGCGTAAAATCACAATTGAATCAGCTTTTTTAATTTCTGCATCAATAGCTTTAAAGCTCTCTGTATAATTCATTTATTCATAATTCCTTTCATCCAAAAAATGGACTTAAATTTATTGTAAACACAACATATAATAATACTCTTATTTAAGATTGATTTCAAATTTTGTTAAAGTTAGAAACTTCAACTTCCAATGCTCTATCAATTTCTGTAATCTGATGATTTGTAACGGATGGGATTCCACAAGCAAGCGTGTGTCCACCGCCACCAAATTTCTGAGCAATATGATTCACAGTTGGACCTTTTGAACGTAAATGAACTCTAAAGGTTCCATCCTCTTGTTCCACATACATACTCCAAGCTAAAATTCCTTCTATCGTACCGGGTACGGAAACCACTAATGAAGCTAATTGATCCGTAGCGTCGAATCGCTCGAGTACTTCTTTTGTTAAAACAATACTTGCCATCCCTTCAGGCGATACTTGTAAATGTTCATAAATATACCCTGTCATCCGATTAATATTGAGCGGTTTCGTGATCATCTTGTCTGCAATTCCAGCGATGTCTACTTCGGACTGTATCAATTTTGATACAAGCGCAAAAGTTTTTGAAGTTGTCGATGGATATAAGAAGCGTCCTGTGTCCCCTATAATGCCTGCATAAATAACATTTGCTGCTGCTTTATTCATTTGAAAAGGTGTCTCCTCATCAAACGCAAACTCTGCTATAATTTCACTTGCACTTGCGGCGGTCGTATCTACATAGCAAATTTTCCCATATGGCGTTACATTTGGATGATGATCAATCTTAATCACCTCATCAACGTTCACCTCAAAAGGGCAATTAATGAGTCTTGGTGTAGAACAATCCGTTACGATTACCAATGATTGTTGAAACGTCTCTAAACTAATTTTATTCATCTCGCCGATATACTTCAAGTTATCTGGCATATCGCCGATTGCGTAAACAGCCTTTTTGGGATATGTCGCCATAATCAATTCTTTTAAACCTAGTTGCGACCCTAATGCATCAGGATCAGGTTTTCTATGTCTTAAGATGACAATTGAGGTGGCTTTTTCAATTTCTACGATGATTTCTTTTAGTAATGTTTTATATTCCATACTTAGTTTCTTTCCATTAACTGATTTGACATAATTGCTTTAGCGACAACAGAATTCTCTAGCAACACGGATATATCTAATTTAGAGACTTTACGTCCATTGTCTAAGGTTTGTATTTGAATTGAAATGTTACTTTCAATCGGAATCATCTTTAAGTAATGCATTTCTAATTGCTCAATGACTGTATTACGGCGTTGACTACGATGAATAAACTCTTTTGAAGCAACTGATACAACTTCACATAATACACCAAATGAGAGCATTCCAAGATTGTTGGTCATTTGTGGGGTTACAGTAAAGTTAAAGTGAGCACTTGTAGGATTTACTTCAACAATTTCTAAGTTTTCACTAACATCATCTTCAAAAGTATTTCCAACTTGTGGTTGACGTTGCGTTAATTGCATCGCCTTCATGACATCACGACGAGAAATAATCCCAATCAATTCCATATTGTCTTGAACAACTGGAAGCATCTCTAATCCATTCCAAATCATTGAATGCGCCACGCTAGCAACAGAAGCATGTAATTTAGACACAGATGGATTCTTCGTCATCACGCGTTCCATTGTAAGAGTATCAGCTTTTCCTAAAATATCTTTAGCAGAAACAACTCCCACTAAACGATTCGAATGATTAATCACTGGGAAGCGAGAATTCCCTGTCTTTTCACTCAGTTGACGATATTCTTTAACGGTTTGATCCATTCTCAAGTAATTCGTATTTTCAATATCATTATAAATATCTGCGACAATCATAATTTTCTTCTTAATTAATTGGTCCGTCATCGCACGGTTAATGAGACTAGCAACGGTAAATGTATCATAAGTTGTTCCCATTAATGGAATTTTTAATTCATCCGCTTTTTGAATCAATTGTGGCGTTGCTTGGAATCCCCCAGTAATTAAAACGGCTGCTCCTTGATTCAATGCTAGTAATTGCGCATCCTCACGATTCCCAATAATTACAAGAGATTCTGGCTGAATATAACGCGTCATTGCATCAAGAGTCATCGCACCAATAACAAAGCGATTTAGTATTTTATCTAGACCGTCATGTCCCCCGAAAACTTCTCCTTCGATGATTTTGATAATCTCGCCAAAGGACAACTTTTCAAGATTATCTTTTGTTTTACGTTCAATACGAATCGTCCCAACACGCTCAATGGTAGAAACAATCCCAATATTTTCAGCTTCTTTAATCGCACGATACGCTGTACCTTCACTCATTTCCATGTTCTTTGCAATTGAACGAACAGAGATTTTTTCTCCTACTGGTAATGATTCAATATAACGAATAATTTGTTGATGTTTTGATGTCATAATATCTCCTCTGTATTAAAAAAATGAAACACCTTACTTAAACTGTACTATTATTGTACTAGAATTTTAGTTGAAATACTAGAGCAAAAATAAAAAACTGGCCTTTAAAAGACCAGTTTTATCATCTCTTTATTCTGAATAAGGTGGTATTTCTTCACCATGAGGACAGTGAGTTGGATTTCCTAGAAATTCTGCAAGACGTTCTGTCATTTCCACAGACGATGAATGCTCTAAAACTTCCGCTTGCTCGTGGACACTTTCACCACTGA
>CALHVK010000016.1 GCA_938039195.1 uncultured Carnobacteriaceae bacterium | reverse complement strand
TTAAAGAAAACAGGTCAACAACCAATTGATTGGCGTGTAGAGTAAGTGGAATATGCCCACTTGCTCTATTTTTTTTGCCTTTAATATGAAGTTTGTGGTACGATAGTGAAAACGGTTAAAAGAAAGAAGGGCTTTTATGAAGAAAAAGAGTAAATGGTTTGGTTTATTTGCAACTTTATTGGTGATTTTATCATTGGTGTTTTTAGGGAACACTTCGGCAAAAGCGGCTGAAGGAAAAGAACTTCAAAATGTAATTTCAGGGTTAGAACTTCTTGATCAATCGGATACAAAATTAAGTCCAGATGCAAACGGAGTCTATCAAATTCTTACAAATAGAGCTTATAAATTAAGAGCGCTATTTGACTTAGAACATTACAATGGAGATATTCAAAATGGGGATTTCTTCAAATTGGAAGTTCCTGCTGAGATTACATTCTACGATAATCATGATGTGGAATTAGTGGACTTAGCAACAAACGTTCCAATTGCGGATGCGCATTTTGAAGGACATGGAGATAACCAAGGTGGAACGATTACTGTAACGCTAAAAAATCTTGACCAATATTTGGCAGCAAAGGGTGCGGATACGGTGAAAGGAGTCAAAGGTACTTTGGCTTTAAACTTCTTATATAAGAAGAATGTATCTAACCAAACAGTAACGTTTGATTCACAATCAATGCAAACGACAATTACACAAACGTATAATGTTCAAACAGTTTCAGAAGAAACAGATCCAATTGGTAAAGAAAACTTTGCCAAAATTGGTGGACAAGCAGCGAATAAAGCTTGGACATCAGCAAAATTAGAAGCAGCTGGGTCAAAAGGTTCTGGCCAATACGTTTCTGAATGGAAAGTTCGTGTAAATACGAGTGGTGAGAATTTAGGAGAAAACTTAGTATTAAATGATACATTACCAAGTGACCCTTCAACAGCATCCATTCAATATATTCCTGAATCATTAGTGGTGTACAATGCACCTTCAATGAACGAAACAACATCTGGTAAAGAATCGGATTTCGTACAATTAGTAGAAGGAACTGACTACACAGTAAAGTGGAATGAAAACTATACAAACTTTACAATCACATTCAAAGATGGAACTAAAAAATACTATGTCACTTATGACACAACAACTCCAAATGATGGAAGTAAAGTTCAGAACATGGTTTCTGTAACAAAAGCAGACGGCACACCAGTCACTCGTCGTACAAATACGACTGAAACAACATTCACAGCAAGTGCAACTTCACTCTTCTCAGGTACAATCGAAGCAACGAGTGCTTATACAGTTAAAGTGAGCAAAGTTGATGAGAAAACATTGAATCCTGTTCAAGGTGCTGTATATGTCATTACAGACCCAGATGGAAATACAGTTGAAGTGACTACTGATGAAGAAGGTCATGCTGTTTCTCCACAATTCGATGAAAAATACGCTGGAAAAGAATTCAAGATTAAAGAGAAAACTGCTCCAGAAGGTTACGAATTAGATGAAACTGAATATACAGTGACTCTTGGTAAAGATGGAAGTATCTTACATGTAAAAGATACTCCTAAAGAGGAAGAAACAACGACAACGACAACAACAACGACAACAACAACTACCTCTACAACAGAAGAAACAACAGTTACAACTGCTGAAGAAACTTCAACAACTGTAACAGAAGAACTTCCAAACACAGGTACTGGAAACCAAACAATCTATATGGTTATTGGTGCACTTTTAGTAGTTGCAGCAGTTGGCGTGTTAGTATTCGCTAAGAAAAAAGATTCTGACGAAGAAAGCAAAAATTAATTTAAATAAGTAAGGCTGGCAGGTTCTCTGTCAGTCTTTTTTTATTTCCTTAAAAAATAAGAAAATGAATGATTGAAGTCCGCTTTTAGGAGGAGTACAATAGAAGTAGATAGAAGAGTTGAAATGGAGGGATAATGATGAAAAAACTGATGTTAATCTACTATAATATTGTCGCTGTTTTAACCATTCTCTATTTAGTGCTGACAGCAACCTTAATGAACCTAGGAAATGCGTATATTACAACTCAAGGATGGCATGTTGTGATTCTTGGCGCGCTGATTTTAGTCATTGTATTTGGAATGGAATTTGCAAAGAAGAAGTTCCCAGATGATTTTTTTGAATTTATTATTGAAAATGCAGGGCTCCTTTGTATCGCATGGCTTACATTAGTCGTTCGAGCGTTTGGAGTTACTGTTTTAAAACATGCCACAGACTTAGCGCTTGATGAATGGATGCAGCAAGTTATCCACCGAGCAGGAGTCGTTCAGATTGGAATATTTGCCATTACGAATGGTATTGTGATTGCAAAAATCATTCGCTATTTTGTAAGAAAAAGAAGTGTAGCCAATCTTGAATAATGACAAAGCGGGATGCCGGTGTGCATTCCGTTTTTATTTTTGGGGAAAAATCGATAAGATAGAGAAGAAACGTTGATAGAAAGTGAGGGAAATCGATGCGAAAAATTTTACATGTGGATATGGATGCGTTTTTCGCATCGGTGGAACAA
>CALHVK010000015.1 GCA_938039195.1 uncultured Carnobacteriaceae bacterium | reverse complement strand
TCTCTATCTTACCGAGCTTTTTTATTTTTTTCCACCGCTTTTAAGTAAGTTTTAAGTTCATGGTGCAAAGTATAGTTATCCAAACGGAAAGGAGAAGCTCCCCCACCAGGCGAGCGGTGACAAACAATGAAAACTATCGTAATTATCCCTTCATATGAACCAGAGGAAAAATTAATCACTTTAACACAGCAACTAATCGCCAAAGACTTAGAAGTAGTCGTTGTCGATGATGGCAGCGGGGAGAACTATCTTCCTATCTTCAACCAACTAACAGGAGCGACCGTTTTAACACATCCTGAAAATAAAGGAAAAGGCGAAGGCCTAAAAACAGCTTATCGCTATATTCAAGAAACGTACGCAGGCGAGGAAGTGGCCATCGTAACGGCAGACTCAGACGGACAACATAGTCCAGAGGACATCGTGCGTATCGCCACCAGGGCAGCCCTTGAGAAAGACAGCCTCGTACTCGGCGTTCGAAACTTCGACGGAACCCACGTCCCACTGAGAAGCCGTGTCGGAAACAAAATCACCTTAAAGATTTTCGAACTCACAAGCGGCACGAAAATTAGTGATACACAAACTGGTCTCCGTGGATTCTCAAGCACCCATTTAGAAAAAATGCTTGAAATCTCAGGATCACGTTTCGAATACGAAATGAATGTGTTGATGGTGTGGGCAAAAGAAAAACGCCCCTTCTGCGAGCTAGAAATTCAAACCATTTACGAGAACAAAAATGAGGGCTCACATTTTAATCCTCTTCGCGATTCATTCAGAATCTACAAAGAGATTTTCCAATTCGCCCTATCATCAATCCTCTCTTTTTTTCTAGACTACACCCTCTACGCCTTCCAGATTTTTATCGGCGTACCACTCGTGACCGCTAACGTGGTCGCAAGGGTGATTAGCGCAGGTTTCAACTTCTTCGTGAATAAGAAGTTCGTATTCGCCAGCGACAAACCCGTTCTCAAAGAACTCGGCGGCTATATTTTACTCGCCAGCTTCTCATTAACGCTGAACACATTGATTTTAATGGCCCTCAGCTACGGATTCGGTATCGGACCGCTCGTTGGTAAAATTATCACCGAAATCGGAATGTTCTTCTTTAACTGGTTTGTACAAAAGAAACTGATTTTTGGACAAGAGAAAGGTGTGCATTATGTCAAATAACAAAAAAGGAAAATCACTTAGAAAAATCTTAACGACCGCTTATACGGCAGTCCTCATCGGGGCTTCAGGGATGGTCATCGCCGATACGCTCTTCATCTCAAAGAGCCTGGCAAAGTTCAGTAACGAAACGGCAGCGGCAATGAACACGGCCACAGGAACAAACGCAAGCGGCACGGGAACGTCAGGGAACTCAAGCAGCTCTGGCACTTCTACAACGCCAACCGTGAGCACGGCCACTGCCTACGAGGACGATACAAAGTCCATCACGATTGAGACGTACGAGCGAAACAATACGCAAATCCATGTCGCAACGGTGAAAATCAAAGGAAACGCGTCGATTAAGACCGCCTTGGCCGACGAAACGTACGGTCGAAACGTCACCGCGAAGACTTCGACGACTGCTAAAAGCGTGAACGCAGTCCTTGCGATTAACGGAGACTACTACGGCGCTAGAGATGCTGGATACGTCGTTCGTAACGGACAACTGTTACGAAGTGAGAGTCAGAATGCTAACCAAGAAGACTTAGTCATCTATAAGGACGGAAGCTTTGGCATCATCAAAGAAGGCGACATCACCGCTCAACAGTTAGTCGATAACGGCGCCATGCAAGTCTTGTCATTTGGCCCAGCGTTAATCGAAAACGGCGCAATTTCTGTAGACAGTTCAGACGAAGTTGGGAAAGCCATGGCGAGCAACCCGCGTACAGCCATTGGAATTGTCGACGACAACACTTATGTATTCGTGGTGTCAGACGGACGAACAAGCGAAAGCCAAGGATTATCGTTAAAACAATTAGCTGAATTTATGAAAGAATTAAACGTCACTACCGCCTATAACTTAGACGGTGGCGGATCATCAACCATGTACTTTAACGGACAAATCATTAACAAACCGACAACAAACGGTCGAAACATCCAAGAAAGAGAGGTGAGCGATATTGTCTACTTATAAAAAGAAAACGGGACTGACATTCTACACAGTCACAACGGTGGTGACCTTGGTCGTCGGAACGGTGTATGAATTCTTCAGCCACCAAGTCTACTCCCCATTCATGTACTTGCTCTTTATGATTCCACTCGTGCTTGGAGTCATGCCAAATCTCGCAGCAAAAATGACCGGGAAAACCTTCTTGGAGTCAGAAGACGCACAAGCCGCCTACAAGATGGGTGTCCTCACCTTCATCTTCGGCAGCTTCCTCAAAGGAATCTTCGACATCTACGGAACAAGCTCAGTCTACCCAACCCTCTACTTACCAGTAGGCGTGGTGCTACTAGTTGCAGCGCTCGGGTTAGAGTTGTACTACAAAAAAGCAGTTGCTAAATAAAAAGGCCGGAGCCCTTTACAGGGCTCCG
>CALHVK010000014.1 GCA_938039195.1 uncultured Carnobacteriaceae bacterium | reverse complement strand
CGATTTTCATGATTTCACCCCTTTGTCATTACTGATTTAATAAAAATAAAAACGCGATAAAATTATTGAGAAAATGCATCGAGATAGATGCAAAAACATTGTCGTTATAATAACGATACATCCCAACAATCGGAATCGTTAATGGGACGTACATCAATGCCGCTGTCCAATCAATCAAACCTGCAGCATCTTTTGAAAGTGCGTGAAGTAGCACGAATAGAAACGCTGAAATAAACGTTAATACGTGAACGTTGAGCGATTTCTTAAATGACCCGATAATCGCTTCACGAAACACCAATTCTTCTAGGATTGGCGCCACAACGCATAGTAGAACAAACATCAAGACGGCGTCATTTGCGCTCATCATCTTCTCAATTTGTTCTTGGTTGTCCGACGTCACATCTCCAATAAACTGAGCGACCGCAATTGCTAATCCGATACGAAGTGCGTATCCAATTGCCAAATCTCGAATAAACGGACGCTTGATGAAGTTTTTGAACCCTTCCACAAGCTTTTCGCGGAACAATGCTACCCCAACCACTGTTGAAACCAGTTGAAGAACCAGGTAGGCGTTTGTCTCCACACTTGGGCCCTCAGCCGTATAACGAATAAAGAACACCGGGAAAACCATCATGTTTAAAAAGTAAACAATCCATAATAAAACTGCTTTTTTCTTCATAGAACACCTCTAATCATCCGTGAAACGGACTGGTTTTGTATTTTTAATGCTATAAATTTTTTCAATATGACCATCATGCCATACGATACCGTGAAGCGCGCCGCCAAAAACAGCTCCGCCATCGATACCGATTTTGCCATCATGTTGCCATAATTTCATAAAGTCGCCATCTTCGTTTAAGCCACGTAAAGGTGTGTGCCCGAAGATAATCGTTTTGCCAGTGTTGTTGGCCCCTTTATGGAATGGCTCACGAATCCAGTAGAAGTCTTTTGGCTCAGTGTCGTGCCAGTCGTCCAAGCGTAAATCCACCCCAGCATGCGCTAAGAGCAAATCGCCTTCATCGATAAAGAGTGGACGTTCTCTTAGAAATGCGATGAGTTCTGGATATTGTGCTTTAATGGCTTCGGCATCTTCCACAGGATTCACTGGAGTGCCTTGTGGACGTCCGAGTAAGTCGTTAATCGTTGTATCCCCATTGTTTCTGAAGTAGTGTGGAAAACGTCCTTCAGGATCGTCGATAAATGCAAGGAACATCACTTCATGATTTCCCATCAAATACCATGCGTTTTTCTCTTTTGCATATTTCATCCCTGTAAGGACACTACGTTTATTGTCGGGACCACGGTCAATCAAGTCTCCCATGAAGACCAGTTGCTGAGTTTCTTCATCCCAGTTTTGAAGCATTTCTTCCATCATGTCTGCTTCGCCGTGAATATCACCAATAATAAAATACGTTTTTTTCATTTTCTACACCTCAATTGCTCTGTTACTGTCTATTATAGCAAACTTTCGCGTCAATATGAAAGTGGATTTGACTCATGAAAAATTTTGCAAAAAAAGAAGCCTTACTTTCGTAAGACTTCTTCGTCATTTAAGATTATTGGTTTTCTTTTTTACGAGTGAATAATAACGCTGCCGCTACAACCACAAGTACGCCACCAATGATAACAGTGAATCCTTTTGCTGTACCTGTATTTGGTAATTCAGGACGTTTTGGTTCTTCTGTCGTTGGAACTGCTGGAGTTTCAGTTGTTGAAGCTGCAGTGGTAGTTCCTTCTGTAGTTGCTGCAGTTGTCGTTATGCTTTCTGTAGTTGCTGCAGTTGTTGTCGTGCTTTCTGTAGTTGCTGCAGTCGTTGTTGTACTTTCTGTAGTACTTTCTGTTGTTGTTGTACTTTCAGTTGTAGTTGTGCTCTCTGTAGTACTTTCTGTTGTGCTTTCAGTTGTAGTAGTTGTTGTCGTAGTAGTTGTTTCAGGCATTTCACCGTCAGCTGTACCTGAACCAGATAATAATGTGTAAGTTACATCTGTTGATTGTTCACTATCTAAACCTTCAGCAGTAATTGAAATTTTGTTTTGTGGGTTCTTAGTAGGATCCACTAAGTTTACAATATAGTCAACATAAATAATTTTATCGGTTGTATCGATTTTCACTTTAAAACCAGTGTCAGTGATTTCATAGTCACTTTCAGAAAGGAATCCAGATGAAACCCAAGGATTTTCTGAATCCACTAACTCAATGCGTAATGAACCAGGTACGTAAGTTTGGTTTGAATCCCATACGTCTTTGATTTCAATATTGTTTAATGTTTTTTTAGATTGGTTTAAACGTGCCCACCAGTGAACTTGTTCAGCGTTCTCTGTTGGTTGAAGACCCCATTTAGTAACCATTTCTCCTGGAGTAGGTCCTTCAAGTGGATCGATTTTTTGTGATACGACAGTACCGTTAAAATCAAGTTCTTGAGTCGTATCTGCTAAACGATTGTCTGGTTCCCACTTAACATCAACAGTTAATTCGATGTTTTTGTTTAATTTGTGGTCTTTGAAGTAAGGACCAAACGTTACTGTAACATTGCCATTTTCTGGTGACACTTCAGCATATGCTACTGTTTCTCCCGCTTTATTATAAATTGGGAAGCTGTAAGAAGATTGAATTTTCACAGGTGAATTCACTTTGAATGTCATTGTGTCATTCATGTTGATATCGATATTATCAGGAATATCTACTTTAAATGTAATTCCCCAACGAGCATATAAATCGGATGCATCTCCCGAGATTTGAACAGTTGGATTCTTCACTTCAATCGCTGTTCCATTTTTTGTTACTTCCGCTGCACTCGCTTGTTTTGGTGCAAATAGCACTACTAAAGCGAATAATGCAGATAGTAATAATAGTACTTTCTTTTTCATAAAAATCCTCCTATTTTATGATTTAAATTCTAACCCTTTCCAAATTCATCAGCTTTTATCCTAAAAATATTATGTTTTTATCTAAATATAGATTTCTTTTGAAAATTATTTGAAAATAAACCAACTAGGATTAATTCTAAACTACTATTCTTAATACTGCAATTGATTATCACTTAAAATTGTGTTTTTATTGTATTTATTCACAAAAAAAGAACTAGAAATCATCATTTCTAGTTCGCTTCATCATTCATTTATATAAAGCTACTTGCCGGGATTGAACCGGCGACCTCCACCTTACCAAGGTGACGCTCTACCGACTGAGCTAAAGCAGCGTTTTTGGGTAAAAAAAAAGAACTCCGCCAGTAGGACTCGAACCTACGACATCATGATTAACAGTCATGCGCTAC
>CALHVK010000013.1 GCA_938039195.1 uncultured Carnobacteriaceae bacterium | reverse complement strand
TTATATAGTACCGTGGACAAACCTCTTTCAGGACAAGATATCGCAGAACAACTGAATCTTTCTCGTACTGCTGTGTGGAAAGCTATCCAGCAATTAAAAAAAGATGGCTATGAGATTACCTCAAGCACAAAAGTTGGGTATCAATTATCCAGACAGACGGATTTGTTAACCCTTGAAGGCATTCGCACTCATTTGGGAGAGGCCCTTCAAGATTGGGATATTCAAGTTTTTGAGACAACTACTTCAACCAATGATTTAGCTAAAACATATGGCGCTTCAGGCTCGAGAGTCCCTACCTTCTTTATTGCAGAAGAGCAAACAGCAGGTCGTGGACGACTAGGAAGAACATTCCTCTCTCCACCAAAATCTGGTCTTTATATGAGTATCTGTATTTTCCCAGAAGGTGACTTGGACAGTATTTCACTGATCACTTGTGCTACGGCCGTTGCCGCAACGCGAGCGGTGGAATCCTTTATCCATGAAAAAATTGGGATTAAATGGGTGAACGACCTCTATTTTCACGATAAAAAGATTGCCGGTATCTTAACAGAAGCCGTGACGAATATTGAAGCTCAAAAAGTCGATGCACTGATTGTCGGAATGGGAATTAACTTGCATATCGATGACGCTATTATTCCAGAGGATTTAAAACCGATTATCGGTTCCCTCTTTTCTCCGCAAGAAATTCCAGACAGTTTCAGCCGCAATGAATTCGTAGCTCGTTTCCTAAAAGAATGGAATCACTGCTACGAAGATATCAATGCCGGTAAGCGAGACTTCATGGAAGAATACAAAGACCATTCCATCATTGTTGGCAAGAAAGTCAATGTCATTAGCGGTATGAAAACATATCCTGCCACTGCAAAAAGCGTGGACAATAACGGGCATCTTGTCGTCCAAACAGATGACGGTGCCATCCATTCATTATCTTATGGCGAAGTAAGCATTCGTCCAGAAAACTAAAAGATTAGGAGTTAAACTCATGAAAAAATTAAACATTAAAACAATTGTGCTCGCAGCACTTCTAGGAGCACTCTGCTATGTATCTAGCTACTTAAAAATTCCGATTGGTCCAGTACCATTCTCAGCACAAACAGCCACAGTGATTTTGGCATCATTACTATTGCCACCAGTTGGCGCTTTTGCTGCTCAATTTGTTCACTTCTTATTACTCTTCCTATTAGGCGGTGGTACAACACTATTCGTTTCACCATCATTTGGTTTTGTTATTGGATTTATGGTTGCAGCACCTGTGATTTCATTTATCGGAAACCGTATCAACAATATCTTCGGTTGGGTGATTGCTGCTCTTGTCGGTGAAGTCATCTTCTACCTCATCGGAATTCCATATATGACTTTCGTACTCTTAAGCGTTAAGATGCAAGAACTCAGCCTTCAACAAATTCTTGGCTTCGGTTTATATCCATTCATTCTTCCTGACTTAGGAAAATTAGTTGTTGCCGTATTCCTTGCTGATCGTATTAAAGCTATTACTAAAAAACACATTTAAACAGCATAAAAAATAAGCTAGGCATAATGCCTAGCTTATTTTTATTGTTCAAGGATTAACCCCAGAATTTAACTCCTAGTAAGTTTCCTAAGAATGCAAGACCGATTCCGGCAACTAATAGAAGAACGATACAACGTAATGGCGTCCATTTTTTACGCGCTAATAAGTAGTAAAGTCCTAAAGTAATTCCTAATGGAATTAATTTTGGTAATACACCATCTAAGATTGCTTGGATAACAATTGGTTTTTCACCGTTTGCGATTTGAATTCCTAATTTAGTACCACCGTAAAGGCTAGTTAAAGCCCCAACAACGAATACCCCTAGGATTGAAGCAGCACGAGTGAATTCTTTGGCATTTGCAGTAAAGATACCGATTGCGTCAGTTCCTAAGTTATAAGACCAGTGCATTAACCAGTAACGAATTGCAAATTGGAAGATATTAAATACAGCTAAGAATAGTAATGGTCCAGCGATGCTTCCTTTTAATGCAAAGTCTGAAGAAATACCGGCTACGATTGGAACTAATGTGAACCAGAATAAAGCGTCACCGATACCACCCAATGGTCCCATTGCAGCAACACGTACTGCACGGATTGTTGGGATATCTGCTTTGTTTTGTTCAAGAGATAATACAATCCCCATTACGAATGTTACTAAGAATGGGTGAGTATTGAAGAACTCTAAGTTATGAGACATTGATGCAGCTAAGTCATCTTTGTCTGTATGGATTTTTTCCAACCCTGGTAAAATACCGTATAACCAGCCACCTGCTTGCATACGTTCATAGTTGAAAGAAGATTGTAAGAAAATTGAACGCCATGCCATTTTGTTTAACGTTGCTTTATCTAAGCGTGGAGCAGGCGTTTGGTTTTTATAAGAATCTGGAATATTATATGCCATCTTCTTCACCTCCATCGTTCACAATGCTAGCACCCGCTGTTTTGAATTTTGTTTGGATTTGGAAATCCCAGTATGCAATTGCAAAACCAATGAACGCTAATAATACTAATGCAGATCCAGCTAAGCTTTCACTTGCAGAAACAATGTTTGCTAAAGCAAAACCTAAGAAGTAGAAGCCCCATAGTTCTTTAGAAACCATTACTTTTAGTAAGATTGCAAACCCAACAAAGCGCATCATTCCACCGGCAGCACCTAACCCACCCATGAACCACTTAGGAATTGAGTCAGTTAAAGTGTCCCCAATAGTTTGTCCACCGATAAAGAATAATACAACTACAAGACCAAAGATAGCTCCTAATGCAGCCATTGCTAAGTAGTTCAAGCGAGCAATTCCTTTTGGATTTGCATCGTGTGCATACTTATCAGCCACTGCCATCATTGGTGACATTAAAGCAAAGATTAAAGTAACGCCATATTGACCTAAAAGCGCAAATGGAACAGCTGCACCTACTGCAGCAGCTGGTTCTAATTTAAGGCTGATAGCTAATACTGTCGCCATAATTCCTCCGATTACGGCATTAGGTGGTTGTGCCCCACCGACTGGCATGTTACCGATTGTCATTAATTGGTAAGTACCCCCAACAACTAACCCTGTTTGTACGTCGCCCAAAATAGCTCCGATCACTGGACCCATTACGATAGGTTGGTATAGTGATTCTAAAAAGCTGAATTGGTCAATCGCAGCAACAAAAGTTACAAGGAATACTAATAAGATTTGAATAAAACTTGCTTGCATATTCATTGACCCCTTTTATAAATAAAAATTATTGGAATAATTTCGAAACGTCTTCTTTTCCTTCAGTTGGTACTTTCTGAATTTCAAGTTCGACACCTAACTCCTGCAGTCTTCTGAACGCAGCAACATCTGCATCATCAACCGCAACAACACCTGCAACTTGGCGTTTACCTTCCGCCATATGCATGTTCCCAATGTTAACCTTCTTGATTGGCACTCCTCCCTCTACTAATTTCACTACGTCTTGAGGATTTTCACAGATGATGAAAATCAACTGACGGTCTGCTGCTTTACCGATGACATTAATCGTTTTTTCAATAGTGAAATAACGAGTTTGTGCACCAGCTGGAGCAGCCATATCCATTAACCCTTGACGCATCGGATCCGCAGCTACTTTATCGTTAGCAACAAGCAGTAGGTTGGCCCCTAAGTAAGATGACCATTGAGTCGCAACTTGACCGTGAATCATACGATTGTCAATTCGTGTTAATAAAATATTTGGCATTACTAGCTCTCCTTTCATAAAAAGCTAAATTCATTATACATAATTCTTCGATTCTTTGGAAGCGTTTTAGTAAAACTTTTTTAATAAATTCTTCATTTTTGTGTTTTTATTACATTTTTGTATAGTTAATTTGTAAAACATTATATATAAATGCTTTTTCCACCACTTTGATGTCAGACAACTCTCACTAATCTCTACAAATATATTTGAATTTCTTCACAATTAACAAAGTCCCCCCTCAATTTTTTCCCATAAAAAAAGAAGCTTAGAATCTAAGCTTCCATTTCACTTTATTTTGATTTTCCGATAATAGAACTAGTTCCACTGATAGTGACAATCACACCGAATGCGATAATAATCATTCGGTTCACCAACTCACCTGAGACAAAGAAACTACAAGCAATAATCAGAACACCTGCTAAACTAACGAGTAATGTTTTGGCAAGCGATCCTTTCTGCTCGTTTTGCTTCGAACGTTCCAACTCTCCTTCTTGGACTCCCTTTTTCACCACATACTTTGGCAAAATACTTTTCAGATAAGCAACTGTCGCAAGCGCGTAGAATAACGCTCCTACAAATACGCATAGCAACACATCTCCTGGAAAGAAACTATAAAAAATAGCTCCCAAAGCAAATGCAATAACAAAGCGATGTCTAAAGGCATTAAAAGTCACTAAGTCATCTGTCGGAATATGATAAACCGTCTTTAAGAATGGTAGATAGAAATAATCCTTACCGTCAGCTCCTGTATAAAACTCTCCAAAAATCGATTGCATACAGTCACCGCTTATAAGACTTCAGAAATCGCAAAACGAGATACCGTAATCACGACGCCTTTAGCAATCTCTACATCTACTTTCTCTTCATCAACTTTCTTTACAGTACCATATAATCCATTCGCGCAGACAACACGTTTCCCAACTTGCAACTCTGCATGTAACTTCTCAAAATACTGTTGCTGACGCTTCATATTTTTTCTTGAGAAGATATAATAGATTCCTAAAATCACAACAACGAATACGATAAACGTTAGGGAACTTACTAAAATAATATTTGCATCCATTAAATTCCATCCTCGTCATTAAATTCATCGATATCATTATTTTGAATCGTTGGTAAGCTTACTTGTTGAATCGCTTCTTTCCCTGCTAATAAACTTTGTGTCACAACATCTTGAGCACTAGACGCAAACTCACGTAACATTGCAATTTCAATTAACATTGGTAAGTTTGTTCCCACTACTACTTCCACATTTTCAAAATCAACAGAAGCTAACATAGCAGCCTTGAATGGACTTCCTCCTAAAAGGTCCGCAAATACAACAATCCCTTCTGTTTCTTCTTGCAATTCAGCCATTGCATTTCTTAAATTATTTTCAAGAGCATCCATTGGATCACTTTCTAAAAATGGTACCACGCGATATGCCGCTTGTTTTCCAGCGATCATCTCTAACGCTTGTCCCACTCCAACAGCAAATTGTCCATGCCCAGTAAGAATTAACCCTATCATTCCATTTCCTCCTAAATACTTAATATCTTAATACTAGACCAGGTTTCATTAAATAGCAAGCAGAAATTAATGCGTTTTCATAAATTCCGCCAAAATAAAACGTGGAGCATTGACGTTTCACTGGGGGGTGACAATACTCCACGTTTAAAAGCTATACGAATATTTTTGTTTTACCGATTAGAACAATTCTTTGTAGAAAGCAATTGTTTCTTCTAATGTTGGCATGAATGGGTTACCTGGTGCACAAGCATCGATTAACGCATTCTTAGATAGATATTCGAAGTCGAAGTCTTTTTCTTCAATTCCTAATTCAGTTAATTTCTTAGGAATACCTACTGTTTCAGAAAGAGTTTCGATTTCTTTGATTGCGTATGCTGCACATTCTTCATCAGATTTACCTTCAGTTTGTAAACCTAAAGCTTTTGCAACATCACGGAATGCAGCTGGAACACGTTTTGCATTTTCGCGTTCGATTACTGGTAATAACATAGCACAGCATACACCGTGTGGAAGTTTGTAAACAGCACCTAATTGGTGAGCCATTGAGTGAACATAACCAAGTCCAGCGTTGTTGAATGACATACCGCCTAAGAAGATTGCGTTCACCATACCTTCACGAGCTTCGATGTCATGACCGTCTTTAACAGCACGTGGTAAGTATTCTTTAATTAATTCAATTGCTCCAATTGATAATTTCTTAGTAACGCCGTAAGCACCTGGAGTTACTAAAGCTTCAACCGCGTGAGTTAAAGCATCCATACCTGTTGCTGCTGTTAATGCTGCTGGTTTAGATACCATTAATTCAGGGTCGTTTACTGAGATTAAAGCTAGGCTGTTTTTATCAACCATTACCATTTTAACTTTTCTTTCTTCGTCTGTAATTACGTAGTTGATTGTAATTTCAGCAGAAGTACCTGCAGTTGTATTGATTGCTACAACTGGTAAGCCTTTTTTAGCAGATTTGTGTAATCCTTCGTAGTCTTGTGGTTTACCACCATTTGTTGCAATAATTGAAATACAGCTTGCACAGTCTTGAGGTGAACCTCCACCTAAGCTGATGATGAAGTCACAGTTGTTTTCTTTAACTGCAGCAACCCCATCGTTAACATTTTTACAAGTTGGGTTTGGTTCTACATCAGAGTATATAACGAAATCCACGCCTGCTTCTTTTAAAGGTTCTGTCACTTTAGGAAGAATATCACTTGATTCGATAAATTTATCCGTTACTAAAAGAGCTTTATGATATCCTAGTTCTTTTACGTAAGGTCCAATTTCTTTAACGACTCCTCTTCCGATTAAGTTAATAGCTGGTACATAAAATGTTGACATATTTTTTCTCTCCTAACTAGTAAGTAAGTTTATAAAACACCTTTTTTCAAGATGATGTTACCGTATAAGGCACTTTCTCCCGTTTGGATTACAAGATAAGCGTCTTTTGCTTGTTCGTAAAATTCAAATCGTTCGAACTCTTTAATCGCAGCTCCTGGGTGACTTTCTTCTAAGAGACGTTTATATTCATCCCAAATCACTGGAACTGTTGGATCTCCCGGAACGACTTGCATTAGTCCTGCTTGATATGAACTGTAAGTATCTAATGGTAATACTTGTAGAATCGCTTCTAAAGCTACAGGAACACCATGACCGTCCATACGAATCACTCGTTGCCCGATACGATGAGCTGGGAAGTTTGCATCCGCAAGCACCAATTCATCTCCATGTCCCATTTCCATTAAATATTTCACAAGCTCAGGGCTTAAAATTTTAGGAATTTGTTTTAGCATTACTGAATTCCTCTCTTCACTTTATTGAATTTCAAGCGAATTTCTTCCAAATCTGCAACTGTACGACTTTCGTAACGAGTTACTGGTTCAGAAGCTTTAATAATCTCTTGAGCTTCTTTGCGACTACTGATAATTCCAAGAGTAAGCATTTGTGAAAGGATATTTCCAAGTGCACTTGCTTCAATCGGACCAGTAATCACTGTTCGACCTGTAAAGTCAGCTGTTAACTGGCATAGAAGTTTGTTTTGAATTCCTCCGCCGACCATTTGAACAGTTGTCATTTCTTGTTTTGTTAATTGTTCTAATTGAGTGATCGTTTCAAGATAAGTTAAAGCTAAACTTTCTAAAACGACACGAACAAGATGACCTTTCGTTTGCGGAACAACTTGTCCACTTACTTTACACCATTCTTTGATTTTTGTTTCCATTTCTCCTGGAGAAGCGAAAACTGGGTCGTTTGGATGAATCCATGTTTGGTTGTCCGTTACTGCTTCGGCTAATGTTACCATTTCACCAAAGCCAACTTCTTCCCCTTGTAGGCGCCAGTCGCGTTGTAATTCTTGAATAATCCACATTCCAGTTGTGTTTTGTAAGAGTCGATATTTACCATCAAAACATCCTTCATTTGTTAATCCTGATGCAAATGCTTCCTCTGTAACAACTGGTTCTTCAGATTCAGTTCCTACTAGTGACCAAGTTCCGCATGAAATAAAGACTGTACCTTTTTCATGTTCATATGGAATCGCTAGTACCGCAGCAGCTGTATCGTGTCCAGCCCCTGCAATGACGTCAAATGGATCTACTTTCAACTGTTGTGTGATGCGTGGTGATAATTGTCTTAACACCGCACCATTTTTCACAGGAGTTGTGAACCATTTACGTGGAATATCTAAGCGTTCAAATACTTCTTCAGAGAAGTCTTGTGTGAAAATATCCAATAATCCACTTGTACTTGCAATTGTGTATTCATTTGAAAGCACACCTGAAAGTAAATAGTTGATTAAATCTGGGATAAATAACACACGTTGAACGATATTTTTAAGTTGTGGTTTTTCTTGCAAATCTGAATAGATTTGTAAGACCGTATTAATGGTTGCAGGCTGCACACCTGTCTTTTGGAACAATTCTTTCTTCGAGATAGCGTTATAAAATGACTCCTCGTATCTACCCATTCGATTATCTCTGTAACAATGTGGTTGATAGAGCAAATCTCCATTTTGATCTAGATAGGCATAGTCTACTCCCCATGTATCAACAGAGATGGAACGAATCGGAATCGAATCTTTAGAAGCATTCTTGATTCCTTGCTTAATTTCTCCAAACAAGTGCAACAAATTCCAATACAAACCATCATTAAGATTCACCGGTTCGTTTTTGAACCGATGAACCTCTGATAATTGGAGGGAGCGTCCGTCATAAATCGCCTGCATAACACGTCCTGAACTTGCACCTAAATCAATGGCTAATAATTTAATCAAGCTCATGATTTCTCCTCCATTACTAATCCCTATTTTTATTCGTATAATAAAGCTTTGATTTCTTCGCTATCGATGTTCTTAGCGTCATACCATTTAGAACCAGTATCCACGTCTTTAACTGTTTCACCTTTAGCTGCTTGGATTGCTAATTTAACAGCTTGGTAACCAATTTGAACTGGGTCTTGAGTTACAGAACCAACGAAGATTCCTTTACGGATAGCATCTTGTTGTAATGCACCTGAGTCGAAACCAACAGCTAAGATTTTGTCTGCGCCAAGTTTAGATTCTTTGAAACCGCCGTTAGCGTTGATGATTGCTTTAGCAGCAAATTCGTTAGAACCATAAATTGCGATAGTGTCTTCTTTTTCAAGAACTGTAGAAGCTTCAGTTTTACCTGCAGCATCATCTACTTGAGCTGGAACACGAACTTCAATAACAACTTTAGCATCAGCTTCAGCTACATCGTTTTTGAATTTGTCATGTCCAACTACAGCAGTTTTAATGCCTTTTTTGTTTAATAATTCAACCATTTTATCAATGAAACCTTTTGTTCTTTGAGTGATTGAAAGTGAGTTAACTTCTTGAGAAACAACCCCGATACGAACTTTCTTGTCGCCGATTTTGTTTTCTAATAATGGGAATAAGTGTTCAGCAGCGTTACCACCAGCAGCATGGTTGTCTGTTGATGCAGTAGCTTTAATAGCTCCTTCTGGTGCTCCTGGAACCCCTGAGTCAAACCCGATAATAGGAATGTTTTTAGATTGTGCTTGTTTAATCGCATCTAATTCTGCTTCAGTATCTAATGCAGCTAAAGCGATTGCTTTTGGATTTTTGTTGATCGCATTGTTTAATTGTTCCAATTGTTCTGCGATTGCTGTTTCATTTTGAGGTCCTACGAAAGTAATTTTAGCACCTAATTCTTGAGCTGCTTTTTCAGCCCCTTTGTTTACAGCTTTCCAGAAGTCATGTTGGAACCCTTTAGCGATTACTTCTACTTTGAAGTCTCCGCTTGCTTGAGTTTTTCCACCATCAGCATTTGATTTATTTGAAGTACATCCTGCTAATAAAGCAGAAGCACAAGCTAGAGTTGCAATTGCATATTTAAATGATTTTTTCATGATTATTCTCCTTTATATGTCCTTTTTCACCCTTCTGTGAAGGTGTCTTCCCAACTCATTGTGTCAATATCAAACTATTATTTCTTATTCTTGCGGATTAAGATATCAGAGTAAACAGCAATGATTACAACGAAACCTGTGATGAATAATTGATAGTGTGGTTGTAAGTCGATGTATGGTAAACCAATCTTCAAGACAGACA
The DNA here is from genome assembly GCA_938039195.1 of uncultured Carnobacteriaceae bacterium. Lineage (GTDB taxonomy): Bacteria > Bacillota > Bacilli > Lactobacillales > Aerococcaceae > Granulicatella. The sequence continues at coordinate 3,121 of CALHVK010000013.1, read as the reverse complement.
TGATGAATACCCCGATGATTGTACCAACAACTGAACCAACCCCACCGGCAAGTGAAGTACCACCGACAACTACTCCGGCGATGGCATCAAGTTCCATACCGTTCCCTGTACCAGGAAGGATTGTTGAATACGTTGCAGCATATGCGATACCAGCTAAACCTGCTAGAAGTCCACTGATAACATAAGCCATACCTTCCCATTTGATAACGTTTACACCTGAAAGTCTAGTAGCTTCTTTATTTGAACCGATGGCAAAGATATAACGACCAATTTTTGTTTTATTTAAAACAATGGCTGCAATAATCGCTACGACAATCAAGACGATCAACCCGGTCGGAAAATTATCTTGCGTTCTGAATAAGTCTTTGTACCAGCCTTCACCAGTTCCACGTAATGGGAACGTCACACTTTGTACGTTTGACATGATTGAACTTAAACCACGTGAAATCATCATTGTACCAAGCGTTGCGATGAATGGTGGTAATCCAAATTTCGCAATTAAAATTCCGTTGAATAATCCAAATACACCCCCAATCACTAATATTGCCAACAATGCTAGCCATAAAGGCCAACCCATTTTTGTATGGAGCACTCCACCAATGATGGCAGAACACATCATTACTGTACCGATTGATAAGTCAATACCACCGGTGATAATAACGAATGTTACCCCAATTGCTAAGAAACCAATGTAATAAGATGCGTCTAAAATGCTGACCGCTGTATCAAACGAACGGAACGATTCACTTGAGACTGCAAAGAATGTGAAAATCACGATCAACGCGATTAATGCAATTAACTTTTGTAAACCAACTGATTTTACCAGTTTCGTCCATAGGGACTTTTTCTCTTCCATATCTATACCTCTCCTCGTTTATCGATCTGTTGCTAATGCTAAGATTCGTTCTTGAGTTGCTTGACTGATATCAAGTTCCCCTGTCTTACGACCTTCACACATGACAACAATCCGATCGCTCATACGTAGAATTTCTGTAAGCTCTGAAGAAATCATAATGATTGATTTTCCTTGAGCTACTAGTTCATTCATTAATGAGTAAATTTCACTTTTCGCACCAACGTCAATTCCTCGAGTTGGTTCGTCAAAAATTAGAATATCGCTATTTTGTTCTAACCATTTTGCAATAACAACTTTTTGTTGGTTACCACCTGATAAGTTACGAACTAGTTGTTTTGATGATGGTGTTTTCGTTCTTAATTGTTTAACGAATTCATCACTCACTTTAACAATTTCACCGTCATCAATTAAACCACCTTTGATGTACTTATCTAAGTTCGTCATTACAGTGTTATTGGCAATGCTCATATCAACGATACATCCATAACGTTTACGGTCTTCTGAAAGATAACCAATACCTTCTCTAATAGCATCTTGAGGATTTTTAATATCAACCTCTTTACCATTAATTTTAATAGTTCCGCTATCTTTCTTATCCGCTCCAAATAGTAAACGAGCTACTTCTGTACGACCCGCTCCCATTAATCCAGAGAACCCTAAGATTTCACCTTTATGAAGCACAAAGCTTACATCTTTCACGTGGCTTCCTGAGTTTAAATGTTCCACTTCTAATACAACTGGTGCACCTTCTGGCACTGCAGAAACCGCTTTCGGATCTTCGTAAATTGTACGACCAACCATCATTGCGATGATTTCATCTTTCGTAGTTTCTTTTGTATTTACAGTTCCAACATATTCCCCGTCCCTCATAACCGTTACACGGTCCGTAATACGGGCAATTTCGTCCATACGGTGAGAAATATAGATAATTCCCACACCTTTAGCACGTAAGTCATCAATAATTGCGAATAACTCATTAATTTCTGATTCTGTTAACGCTGCTGTTGGTTCGTCAAAAACAATAATCTTCGCGTCCATTGACAACGCTTTCGCAATTTCAACCATTTGTTGTTTACCAACTGTTAAGTTTCCCACTTTTTCTTGTGGATTAATATCCAGTTTCAACAATTTGAATAATTCTTTTGCCTTTTTGTTTCCGGCATTATCATCAATGAACAATCCTTGATTAATTTCTTCACGACCGATGAAGATGTTTTGAGCCACTGTTAAGTGGTTCATCATATTCAACTCTTGGTGCACGATTACAATCCCATCGTCCATAGCCTCTTTTGGCTTAGAATATTCTACTTGTTTTCCGTTATAGTGAATTGTTCCTTCGTTTGCTCCATAAATACCGGTCAACACTTTCATTAAAGTTGATTTACCAGCACCGTTTTCACCCATTAGTGCGTGTACTTCACCTGTTCTTAAGTCGAAGTCTACACCTTTTAGGGCTTTAACAGGCCCAAACGATTTTACAATCCCCTTCATTTCAAGAATAACTGGATTACTCATGCATTTCACCTACCTGTTCCAGTTTTGTAATACGCTCTTTCAGCGTTTCTATTTGTTCTTGTTGATCAACGATGATATTGACAACTTCTAGTAGCAAGTGACTGTTCATAAAATGATCTTGCGCGTGTACAGATAGAAGTGTTGTACTTACGCCTTCACCTCTAATTTCTTGCTGAATCATTTCTGTTTGAACATTATGTGCTTCTACTCCTTTAGCCTTGGCTTCATCAAGGATGCCTCTTGCAGATGAAATATCACCTGCAAGAGCACTCTTAACGGATTGCAATGCTAAAGTAGTGACTTTACTACTTTTTACAATCAGTTGCATCAATCGTTGCGTATCCGATTTGCTTGATTCACTCATTTGATTAACCTAATAATTCAATCGCTTGTTTTAGAACTTCTTCTCCGCGCATGTTTTCAAAGTCATCGTCTGAAATTACAGCAACTGGAACGTTTAATGAAGCTTTTGCTTTTTCTTCTAAATAAGCTAGTTGAGGTCCTAATAATAAGACATCAATATTTTTTAGAGTATCAATCCCAGTAATCCCTACTGAGTAGAATGAGTAATCTAATTTATCACGGTAAATTACTTCTTGAATGCGTTCAACGAGCATACTTGTTGTTAATCCACCGACACAGGCTAAAATAATCGTTTTTGTCATTTTAGTCTCTCCTTTCTATTACTTATGGATAGGTCCTAATAATTGGCATGCACGGTAGTCAGCTGATTCTAAATCTTCTGTTCCG
>CALHVK010000012.1 GCA_938039195.1 uncultured Carnobacteriaceae bacterium | reverse complement strand
TTAAAACTTACTTAAAAGCGGTGGAAAAAAATAAAAAAGCTCGGTAAGATAGAGATAGAATGACAACTCATCAATAAAGAAAGGGTAGAAGTCGATGTCTAAAAAAGGGAAAATTCTTACTTTTACTTTGATACTAATTGGAGTGATTTTAGTAGAACTCAGCATGTATGTCGTACCGTTTATGCAAGAGATTAAAGCGTTAGAAGGTCCGTTATTTGTTGTTGGAGTCTTATTGATAGCTGGAGCATTGTGGGCTCTTACAAAGAGTATGAAAAGTCAAAGCGAAGAAAGGTAGAAAGGTGATGCGACGATGGCAACAATAGAATTTGGAGTGGGATTTGGGGTTCCGCTAGTATTCCCGGCGAGTATTGCATTCATAGCGACATGTGTGCTTGTTATTTTCGTTCGCCGGTGGATAGCCGCAAAACAGAGTGGAGGTCCATTTACTGCACCGTTTCATATCGCAAAAGGAACATTTTACATTCACGTGGCGTTCTGCTTCAAAAAACGTCGTATTCCTCTTGCATCGATTCGCCGGATTTCGATTGATTTCATGCGAGGAAGAAAAGGTGGGGGAGCCCGTTATGTCGTCATCATTGAACAAAAGGACGGCACAACGACGATGTTCTTCATGGGAAAAACCAAAGCCAATGATGCGTTGCTGGAAGAGTTACCTCAAGCCGTGAAGCGGTATCCAATACGAATTCAGAAGAACTAAGAATAAAAATAGCGTGAAGAAGAATGTTGATGATCAACATTCTTTTTTGTTACTTTGATTTAGTATATAAATGAGCAGTTTTGAAAACGCTTGACATTTAATCGTTCGAGCGATAAGATGTAGTCGTCATAAAATGACACCGGTGTCAAAAAGTAAATATCTATTAGGTCAGAAAATATGGAGGTCATTATGAAACGTTTAGACGGCAAAAAAGTATTTGGTATTCGTAAGTTAAAAGTTGGAGTTTGCTCAATTTTGTTAGCGGTTTCCTTCGTGGATGCACAAAATGTATTGGCAGAGGAAGTAGCCCCCTCTACTCAGTCAACTACAGAAGAAAATAAGCTAGTAACAACGGAGACATCGCCTGAAAAAGTTCAAGAGGATGATAAAGAGGCGAAAGAAACTCCCGTTCAAAAGGATAATCAGTTAGAAACTACGGTAGAGAATGCAATTCCAAAAGAAAATGTAGAAACTCCTAAGAAAGCTGATGCTGGTGAAAAAGTAGAAGAAGTAAATAAAGAGACAAATGATGAAAAACTAAATGTACCGGCTATCGCACTTCGTTCTGTATCGGAAAAAAGTGCGAATGGGGTAGAAGCTGCTCAACCTACAACTGATACTTTAAATGTTAAAGATTTCGGTGCAGTTGGGGATGGAGTTACGGATGATCATGAAGCTATGCAGGCAGCTATCGATGCTGCATCTCAAGGGCTAGGTGGAGGAAAATTATATTTCCCTGAAGGAACGTACCTTGTAAAGAAAATGGTCCAATTAAAGAGTAATATCGATATTCGCTTGCATGATAATGCAACGATTGTTAACGGAATTAATTTCCAAGGACGTCCTTCAATCGTATTTATGACGGGTCCTTTCATTAATGGAGGAGATAAGATTTTCTGGGAACCAACAGAAAATATTAGTTTTACGGGTGGTACGATTGATATGAATGGTGCTTTGAATGAAGAAGGCACTAAACCAAAGAATTTACCGTTTATTAATTCTTCTGGTGGTTTTGCGATTGGGAATAGCTCAAATGTCACTATCCGCAATGTAACGTTTAAAGATAGTTATCAAGGGCATGCCATTCAAATTGCGGGGTCTAAAAATGTATTGGTGGATCAATCTCGTTTCTTAGGTCAAGCATTACCTAAAACGATTAAAGATAATGCGATGATTACAAAAGAGTCGATTCAAATCGAACCGATGACAAGAAAAGGATTCCCGTACGCATTAAACGAAACTGGTGTGAAGTCAGAAAATGTAACCATTCAAAATTCATACTTTGGAAAGAGTGATAAGTCCGGTGAGTTGGTAACCGCAATTGGTACGCATTATCAAGCCATTACTACTCAAAATCCTTCGAATATTAAGATTTTGAACAATCATTTCGACAACTTAGTTTATTCAGGGATTCGATTTACTGGATTCACAGATATTGTGATTAAAGATAATGTATTTGATAAAAAGACAAAGGAAGAAAGTGTTCGATACAGAGAAAATGGTGGAGCGTTAGTAAATGCTTTTAGTTACCAAAATACAGAAGATGTTCTGGACTTAAATAAGAAAGTAGTAATTACAAATAATCGATTCAATATTAAAGACCCTAAAACACAAGCAATCCGAGTAGCTAGAGATAGTGAAGAGTACTTAGGAAAAGTAAAAGATATTGAAGTAACAAACAATATCATTAATAATCAAGCTCAAGATTCTGAAGTTCCTTCAATTGAACTTCTTCGCATTAGTGATGGATTAACTGTTTCAGGGAACGTTATTAACGGCGGGAAAGATGGGATTGTCATCAATAACTCTACAGGCAGCATTACAGCAATCGATAATTCTTTTTCAAACTTAACAGGGAACTCCATTTCATTGCTAAATTCTGGAGATTATGGAAATATTTCCGTAGTAGCTTTAGGACTTGGGAATGCCGATATTCATACAGAAAATGGGAACTATCATATGATTGCAAGAAATAAAAATGGGTATTATTATCTTGCAACCTACTCCGATGATCAATTAGCTAACTTAATTGACAAAGTTGGGGAAGTAATTATTCCGATTGCACAAGGGGAACGATTTGAAAGATATCTACAGTACGAATTCCGTAAGGTTTCTGAAGAAGGCAAGAAATCCGACACCCCAGCAAAAGAAGCACTCGTTCAAGCTGAAGCAAACAGAAATCAAAAAGAATTACCACAAACAGGAACGAATAGTTATTTAGGTGCTATTGCTTCTCTTGTTGGATTAGGAGTATTTTTTGGAGTCGGAGGAGTGAAGAAACGTCATGAAAATTAAAAGCATTTGTTCTATTCAAGGTACGGCGGTTGAAAACGAAGATGCGCTTGGTAGTTTTGGAAATTTCTTTTGGGTGATTGATGGAGCCACAGATTTATATAATGCAAAAAAATCGATTGGATATTCCGTTTCTGAAGTAACGCATTTATTGTCTAAGGTGATTGCAAAACATTGTGCAGAATCAAAAACGTTAAAAGAAATATTTTCTGAAAGTATTAAGGAGGTCCGTTCGATTATAGGGTTAGATGATTTTAATCATGAAGAATATTGTAAACTGCCGACTTTCGCCTTTGTTTTTGCAAAATTAACAAAAACAAAACTGGAATACATGATTCTTGGAGATTGTGTCGTGCTCGTGAATGACAAAGAGATAACCGACCATCGTGTGGACCGTTTATTTGATTTAGGAAAAAACGAAATTGCACATTCAAGTAAGGAAGGCGTCCAAAGAAAAACAATCTTACAAAAAATTAGAGAACTGGCCAATACGTCAAATGGATATTGGATTGGCTCGCTGGATGAATCTTGTGTGGAACATGCTATTTACGAAAGTACAGAAGTGACTAGTAATCAAATTGTATTAATGAGTGATGGCTTTTATGAGTTTTATTCTCAACATCCAGAGGATAAGTTGGATGATTTAATTGTAATGAGAAAGCAATCACAGGAAGTCGATCCTATTTATGGGAAAAAAGATGATGCAAGTATACTAGTTATTGATCTTTTAAAGGATTGAAGACCCTGAAATGAAGAAAATAATTGAACAACCAAATAGATTAAGAGGAGAAAATGATGCAAACAGTAATCAATAATTTTGTTGAACAAGTAATTCGATCTGGGCTGTATAAACCTATGGATTACGCATATGTAAAGAATAGAATACTTGCTCTAGTCGGAGAGGAAGAAGCTAATACAGCTACAAGTGAAACGGATATAAAAAAATTAAAAGATATGCTCGTTGAATTAGCTGAGAAAAATGGGAAAGTAGGCCCCTTGGCAGAAGAAAAAGACTGTTTAGGCGCAGAGTTAATGAACTTTATTACTCCAATTCCAAGTGCTGTTAATGAAAATTTCTGGAGTACTTATCAAGAATCTCCTGAAAAAGCTGTAAATGATTTTTATCAGCTAAGTAAAGACAACGACTATATTAAATTATCAGCGATTGCTAAAAATATTGCATTCCGTGCAGAAACAAAATATGGACCGCTTGAGATTACGATTAATCTTTCTAAACCAGAAAAAGACCCTAAAACAATTGCAGCTGAGAAATTGATGAAAGCTTCGAATTATCCAAAATGTCTTTTGTGTATGGAAAATGAAGGGTATCAAGGAAGAGTAAACTACCCAGCTCGTGCGAATCATAGAATTATCCGAATGAAACTTGGAGATGAAGAATGGGGGTTACAATATTCACCATATTCATATTTTAATGAACATGCCATTTTTCTAAATACAAAGCATATTCCGATGGCGATTACTCCTAAAACATTTGAACAACTATTAGAAATTGTAGATATTATTCCGGGTTATTTTGCAGGATCAAACGCAGACCTCCCTATTGCAGGTGGCTCTATTTTAAGTCACAACCATTATCAAGGTGGAAAATACGTTTTCCCAATGGAAGTAGCGGAATGTGAAACAACCTTCGTATTTTCAGGATTCGAAGATATTCAAGCTGGTATTGTGAAATGGCCAATGTCTGTTCTTCGATTACGTGGTAAGAATAAACAAAGAATAGTGGAATTAGCTTCGAAGATTTTAAAATCATGGCAAGGGTATACCGATTTAGAGGCAGATATTATTGCTACAACTGGAGAAATTCCGCACCATACAATCACTCCGATTGCTCGTGTAGTGGATGGTCAATTTGAAATGGATCTTGTTTTGAGAGATAATCACACATCAGAGTTACATCCAGATGGCGTATATCATCCTCATAAAGATGTTCAGCATATTAAAAAGGAAAATATTGGGTTAATTGAAGTGATGGGACTTGCGATTTTACCACCTCGTTTGAAAACAGAGTTAGAGGAAGTTGAGAAATATCTTTTAGGCAAAGATAACGCAATTGCAGATTATCATTTAGAATGGGCAGACCAATTAAAAGAAAAATACCCTAACGTTAAAGAAGAAGAGATTAATAGCGTAGTTCAACACGAAGTAGGACAAGTGTTTGCAAGAGTTCTCGAAGATGCTGGCGTTTATAAGAATACTCCGTTTGGACATGAAGCATTTATGAGATTTGTTAAGTCGGTTGGAATTAATTAGGAGGAACCCAAATGGCAATATTGGTGACAGGCGGAGCTGGTTATATTGGTAGCCATACCGTAGTAGAATTATTAAATTTAGGGAAGGAAGTCGTAATTGTCGATAACCTTTCGAACTCTAGCATCTTGGTATTAGATCGGATTGAAGCAATTACAGGGAAACGTCCTGCGTTTTACGAATTAGATGTTTGTGATAAACAAGGATTGAGAAAAGTTTTTGAACAAGAATCTATTGAGGCTGCAATTCATTTTGCAGGATACAAAGCTGTCGGCGAATCCGTGCAAAAGCCTGTGATGTACTACGAAAATAATATTATGAGCACATTAGCTCTTGTTGAAGTGATGTCAGAGTTTAAAGTTAAGAAGATTGTATTTTCATCGAGTGCGACTGTATACGGCATTCACAATCAATCACCCCTCATTGAGACAATGCCGACAAGTGCAACAAACCCTTATGGGTACACCAAAGTGATGCTTGAACAAATTTTAAAAGATGTTCATGTAGCAGATTCAGAGTGGAGTATTGCATTGCTTCGTTATTTCAATCCAATTGGGGCTCACGAGTCTGGGTTGATTGGTGAAGACCCTTCAGGAATTCCTAACAACTTGATGCCTTTTATTGCACAAGTAGCGGTAGGTAAGCGACCAGAGCTAAGTGTTTTTGGAGATGATTATGATACGGTAGATGGTACTGGAGTTCGAGATTATATCCATGTAGTGGATTTAGCGATTGGCCACATAAAAGCGTTAGAAAAAGTATCTGAAAAAACAGATGTTTATATTTATAACCTTGGTTCAGGAGAAGGCACTAGTGTATTACAACTTGTAAATACATTTGAAAGTGTTAATAGGGTTCCAATTCCTTATAAAATTGTTCCAAGACGATCAGGAGACGTTGCGACTTGTTATGCAAATGCAGACAAAGCTTATAAGGAATTAAATTGGAAGACAACGAAATCAGTTGAAGACATGTGTAGAGATACATGGAATTGGCAATCGAAAAATCCAAACGGATATCAATAGTATAATTCTGCTTTGTAATAGTAAAAAAGACAATAAAAACAGGAATAAAAAAAGTTTATGAAAACGGTTGACAAGAAATCGGTTACACACTATAATGAAGTTACCGTTTGACACCGGTGTCAAAAACAAAAGAAGGAAGAATAACATGAAAAATCTTACAAAAATAAAATTTAAAGAAAATGGAGAATTTAATCATTTTCCAGGTAACACGGTTGTTGCCAATCTTTATACAAAACCAGATTTAATGGAAGTTGTGGATATTATTCAGGCTCGCTATAGAGAATTACCTTTTATTGATAAGTTTACTCTCACCCCTAGAGATTCTATTCATATGACTGTAATTGAATTGCTTTGCCATGAAAATCGTGAGCCTGAATTTTGGAGTAGCCATCTACCATTGGATACACCATTACAAGAAATCCATGATTACTTTGCAAAACAACTAGAAATTTTCCCATTGCTAAACGAAGAGATTCATATGCGTGTGACTGAAATGGGAAATCAAAACATTTTAGTTGAACCAGCAGATGAAAAATCCGCTAAACGATTAGAAGAAATTAGAACTTATGTTTCTGAAAAAGCAGGTGTTCGTTTCCCTAACCATGATCGTTACCAATTCCATATCTCAATTGGATATCTTCGAGTTCCATTAACTGAAGAAGAAAATGAAGAGTTTACTAAAGTGAAAAAGGAATTAACAAAAGTTTTACTTGAAAAAGTTCCTGTCATTACTGTAAATCGTATCGATTATACAGTGTTTGAAGATATGAGACGTTTTGTTCCATATTGCGAAAAGTTTGGAAAATAAAAATTATAAATAAAAACAAAAAGGAGATTTCAACATGAAAAAATCGAAATTTTTAAAAACTTTACTAGCTGCAGGGCTTGCAGTTACAACATTAGCTGCATGCTCAGGAGGAGCAAATAGTTCATCAAACGCTACAACAACTGCACCTCAAGCACAATCAGAAGAAAAAGCGGATAAGAGCCAAGAATTAGTAATTTATTCTAACTCTGTTTCAAACGGACGTG
>CALHVK010000011.1 GCA_938039195.1 uncultured Carnobacteriaceae bacterium | reverse complement strand
GGGAAGATTACTTGTGTTTCAAAGTCCTCTACTTCCCCTGACATTGACATACCTGTTGGGCTTTCAATATCTGGAGCGTAAGTAGATACACGAACACGTACGCCTAATTTATCTAATTGTAAATCACTTAAGATTGGTCCATTGTTAAATTTTAGTGTTACGTTACCATCTGATGTGATTGTTGCTTTTTCAGAGCGTTCGTTATCGTCAAATTTACCATTTTTGTTAAAGTCAACCCATCCGTAAACATACGCTTCAGGAGCGCCCCCAGTGTTTGCTTGTACTGTTAAAGTGTAGTTACCAGGACGTGTACGATCTAATGCGATCATTCCGTTTGTGTTGCCTTTTAAGTCTGTTGGTAAGATTTGGTCGATACCTTCATCGCCTGTACCGTCCTTATCGTCACCTTTCCAGTCTGTACGCTCTAAGTTTTCATCCATATCTGGACGAGTATCTCCAAGGTATGGTTGGTTAACGGCAGCGCCTGTTACCCCATTGACTTGGTTCATCGCGTGAGTTGCCATTCCGTATGAATCAGGAGCATCCCCTTCATCTAATGGTAAGAAACCAAGCATCGCTGATTGTTTACCTGAAGATGCGATATATAGTCCAATTTCAGAAGCACCACGTGTCATTACCATAGGTACGGCAATCGTGCTTGCAGAAACGTTAGGACCAAATACGCCTGTTCCTAAACCACCTGTCTTCAAGTCTGCGCTTCCATAGTATTTCCATGCTACAGTTTTACCGTCTTCACCCACACCAGTTGCTTTACGTAAAAGGTTTAAGTTAAGTCCATTAATGTTAACTCCATCAACGTTTACAGTGTTATTAGCTTTTGTTGGATCGAATAAGTTATTTGTATCTTGAGGAACATAGTTTTTCGTTTTTGGGTTATTATTTTTTAACCATTCCCCAACATGTTGCCAACCTGAACCGTTTGTAGTGAAGAGTACTAACTCACCTGGGTTAGCTGACTCACCATCGGCCATAACGATCGCTGGTTTTACTGCTTTTCCATTATAAGTTGCTGAAATATCAAATTGAACACCGATATTTCCACCGTTGTATTCGGAAGAAATCGTTGTACTCTTCGTTCCTGTATCAATTCCTTCTGAACGAATTTCAGTCCAACGGTTTTGAGGGTCGGCAATTACGCGTGCTTCTTCTTTATTATTAAAAGCAGCTCTTGTTTTTGGATCACCAATAGAGTTGATATAACCATTTTTTGCGTTTGGATCGTACGTCGCTTTTTCTTCAGCTGTAGCGCCTTGTTCTTCCATACGCTTCTTATAAATCTCTGTTGCTTGGAATGGTTTTAAAGATTTCACTTTAATTTTAACAATATAACCAGGCATTACTTCTTTCGTATAAGTAGCACCCACTTGAAGGGCTAATTTGCCATCAGCTGTTGTAGTTGTTCCAGTCCAGTTCGCAGTATCCCCGAAGTCTAACCAAGAAACTTGTTTTAATAATTGGTCTGCTAAGATTTTTGGTGTGAAACTTGGTTTTTCAGCTTTTGGTTCAGCAGTTGCATCTACAACATCTTCACCAACTTTATCATCGTTAGTTTCTGCAGCAGCACGTCTTGAACGAGTACGTGGTTTGTTTTCTTCAGCTACTGTAGTTTCTTCTTTCTTCTCTGGAGTCGCTGTTGTTTCTTCTTTTTTTTCAGACGCTACAGTTGTTTCTTCTTTTTTCTCTGGAGCCGCTGTTATTTCTTCTTTTTTCTCTGGAGTTGCTGTTGTTTCTTCTGCTTTTTCAGCTGAAACTTCGTATACAGCTTTCTCATCTTCTACGGTTTCCTTGCTCTCTTCTGCAGGTTTTGCTGTTGTTTCTACTGCAGTTCCTTCAACAGTATCTGCATGTGCAATTGTTTGTCCTTGTACAAACATGAAACCTAATGCAACAGCTACTGAAGCTGTCCCCATGCTTAATTTCTTGATTGCATAACGTGTTACTTTTGAACGTTTTTTTCGTTCATTCATTTGAATATTTTTTGAACTAAACATCTTTTACCTCTTCCCTTTTGATTATTTTTTAACTACGATAATTTGTGAATTTTCACCGAACAGGAAATGTTTTTCACCTTATTCAGCTAAACATAATACCATACCTAATCTTATTTTCCAACTATTTATACTCAACATTCTTTATAATTCCGTTACATTGCATTTGTGAATAAAATTATCACATGTTTGGCGATTCAATTATGATTTTTTTTTGAATTTAACATCTATATTTTTTATCATTTCTATCGATTTCTTCACAGGATTTAGTACAGACATTAGTCTAAACTAATACAGATTCTACTTTTATCTTCTTAACCGCTCTTTTCTCCTTCTAATTTTTTTCTTTATTCTTAAAATCAATACTTCAATAAATAGAAAAGCCAGCAATCCAAGCCAAACTATAAACGGAACTCTCAATAAGAAACGAAGTATTCCTTTGAGAATTTGCTTTGGCGTTTTTTCTTCTACTTGAGTGGTTTCGATATATGTTGATTCCACGGCATCATTGGGAGCCGGCTCCACTTTTACTACATACTCTTTATCATACAGTGTACCATATGGAGTTTGGACTTTTAATGTATTCCCTTCTAGTGCGTACACTGGTTCTTTCCCTTTTTCTACGTATACATCAACCGTATGCTCAACTGTTACTTTTTGTCCATCGATTGTTTGAGTCCCTGGATTGAATACTGTCTTATGCTCGAAGTTCTTAAAAACATATTGCAATAATGCATTCCCGATTTTATGTCGATTATATTCCCCGTGATGATTTGCAAATTGTCCAACCCCTAGAACCACTTCAACTAGCTCTACTCCATCTTTTTTGTAGATTCCGATATAGTTAAATCCATCTCTTTCGCTCGTTCCTGTTTTCAATCCAACGATTCCAGGAAAAGCCACTAAGTCCCCTTCTAGAGAATGGTTTGTATTCTTAATTGTTTTTGAATAAGGAGTCCCACTCATTACAGTGAGCTCTTTATTTTTAGTGATTTCTGTGATTTCCGGATGTGCCTTAAGCATCGCAACTACCATCTTTGCTAAATCTCTAGCCGTTGATTGGTTCGTCTCATTGGATGGATAGCGTTGCACCGTATAGAGCCCCTCAAAATCTTGCGTAACCGCACCTGAAGCTCCGACAAATTTTGTATTTGTCATCCCTAGTTCCTGCGCCTTTTGATTGATTAAATCTACATAATCATCCGTATTTGGATTTATTAAGTTTGCTAACATTAACACTGCTGCATTGGATGAAGGCAGTAGCGCCATCTTAACTAGCTCACTAACTGGATACTCCACTCCTGCTACAATGGGTGAATTACTTAGGTTTGTTAAATTCGATATCGCTTGGTCGTTCTTTGTCGCAACGACTTTATCCTGCAGAGTAAATTTTCCACTCTTAATCGCGTCATACACCAAAAAGATCGTCATCAGCTTACTAAGACTTGCAGGATCCACCACTCTATCTGGATTCTCCTGAAAGAGAATTTCTCCATTTGAGAAATTCACCACGATATCTCCTTTAGGCGTATCTGCCTCGGATACTGAGTTCCCTTCATTCTGTGTAATTGTAATACTTGATTCTTGAGCCAGTACAGTAGTAATAGGAGCCAACATCCCCGTGACCACCATACAACTCATTGCAATTTTGAATAATTTTCTCACCATTTTTCCTCCTAGTGTCCTACACTTATCATATGAAATCCTTTCCAAAAGTTCAATGCTTTCTTTATTAAAAAATCTTTACATTTCTTCGAAAAATGACTACTCTTAGTACTAGAGGTGACAACATGAGACATTTAACAAAAAGTGCTGTATTTCTTTTCTTTACCAAAGGAAAAAAGGTACTTCTCCAAAAACGAATGAACACAGGATTTATGGACGGCTATTACGACGCAACTGTGAGCGGTCATATTGAAGCTAACGAATCCATTACACAAGCAGCCTTGCGTGAAACGCGTGAAGAAATCGGCCTAGAAATTCCTTCAAGTGCCCTTAACTTCTACACGACTCTTCATATGCATTTTGACGAACATGATTATTTCTATTTTTACTTCCAAGTAGATATTGAAAAACTTCCTCACTTTGATATTCATAACGGTGAACCCGAGAAGATTGAAGAATTCAAGTGGTTTTCTCTATCCAAGTTACCAGAGAAGATTTCTGAGTTTAATAAAGTGGCTCTTGAAAACTTTAAAACAGGCAATCCCCTTTCTGAACTGGGTTGGCCTCTCACTCCAGAGAAATGTTCCTGGGCCTATCACTCTCAAAAGATGATGGATTACCATGATCACGAATGGGGTGTTCCTTGCCACGATGACCAAGCACTATTTGAACGATTGACCTTGGAGACGATGCAAGCAGGACTTAGCTGGTCTACGATTCTTAATAAACGCGAAAACTTCAGAGAGGCTTTTGACGACTTCGATATTCAAACCGTTGCGAACTATGACGAAGCTAAAGTCCAATCCCTTCTTCAAAACGAAGGGATTATTCGCAATCAACTTAAGATTCGTGCCGCTATCGCAAATGCAAAAGCCATTCTGGCCATTCAAGAAAAATATGGTAGCTTTGATAACTTCTGTTGGAGCTTTGTTGACCATAAACCGATGATCAATGAATTCACTACGATGGCAGAAGTCCCAACCTTTACGCCACTTGCTGAAACATTTCGTAATGCGCTTCTCAAAGAAGGGTTTAAATTTGTGGGGCCAACGATTGTATACTCCTTTATGCAATCGATTGGTATGGTGAACGACCATTTAACAACTTGTCCGTGTAAATAAAAAAATCACGTTATACCTTATACGGTATAACGTGATTTTTTTAATCTAATGCTGCTCGACGAAACAAATCTGTCATTGCACTCTCATCATCACATAACGCTTTAAATCCAATCGCAAACTTCTTCACCGCTTCCACATCTTCTGATCCGATTGCAAACAATCCCGCTTCAGAATCAAACGATAGAACTTCCATTAATTCTGGCATTTTCTCTTCTAGAAAGACCGTTGCTAGAGAATTCCAATCATACCCATTCCCTATGAATCCCTCTTCTTGTCTTGTATCAAATACATTTTGTTTATATTCTTCATTTAACCAGAGTACCAGCGTTGCCCAAACATCTTCAGTTCCCTCATCGAACACCATAAGTTTAAAGGGTTCTAATTGTTTATTGAGTTCTTCATGCGACATCCCTTCACGACTCCTCCATTCAATTTCCTCTATTCTACCCATCCTCACACCATTTGTCGAGCCTCCCCCCTGAAACTCACACCCCTATCCCCTGCACCTCTCCATTTACAAGGGTGTTGAAGTTTGGATATGAACACACCAATGAACTTATTTCACAAAACAGATTCCAAAAGCACCCTGCTTTTTAAGGTAAAACACAAAGAGCCTCGGATACCAATAATCATAAGAATAACGTACGTAACCAATGTGAATTACACTCTCTTGAAAATTTATTTTCTAGAGAGTGTTTGAAGCTTGGTAGCCTCAAGACCCGGACTTGAGGCGGTACAGTTATTCTTATAATTATTGAATGTAGCCGAAGGCTCAATGTGTTTTACCTTTGCACCAACAAAAAAACAGGCTCCTTTTTAGGAACCTGTTTGAGTTGAAATTACAACCATTTTGTATAGTCTTCATCATCCATTGCTTCAACACTACCGAGTAGGTACCCATTACCGACCTGCGAGAAGAAGTCATGGTTACTTGTCCCAGTTGAAATCCCGTTCATCACAATCGGATCCACATCTTCAGCAGTATCCGGGAACAATGGATCGAACCCTAAGTTTTGAAGCGCCTTGTTCGCGTTATAACGAATAAACACTTTAACTTTTTCAGTCCAACCAACTTGGTCATAAATAGATTGTGTGTACTTCACTTCGTTTTGGTAAAGTTCCAAGCATAAGTTGTATACCCACATCTTCATTTCTTCTTGTTCTTGTTCTGATAATTCGTTGTAGCCTTGTTGGAACTTGTAACCTGTATAAGTTCCGTGAACTGACTCGTCACGAATGATTAACTTGATGATTTCGGCTACATTAGCAAGCTTGTTATTTCCTAAGTAGTACAATGGTGTAAAGAATCCACTGTAGAATAAGAATGTTTCAAGCATTGTAGAAGCCACTTTCATCTTCAACGCATCTTTGCTTTGGTAAATTTCGTTAATCTTTTTCGCTTTGAATTGTAGGAATTCATTATTGTTTGTCCATTCGAAAATATCTTCGATTTCAGCTTTTGTATGCAATGTACTGAAGATTGTTGAATAACTTTTCGCGTGAACAGATTCCATAAATTGGATATTGTTCCAAACCGCTTCTTCGTGTTGAGTGCGCACGTAATCTTTCATTAAGCTTGCACCTTCTTCTGATTGAAGCGTATCTAATAATGTTAATCCACCGAACACTTTACCCACAACATCTTTTTCTGCAGGTGATAAAGTTCTCCAGTCGTCTAAGTCATTTGATACTGGAATACGTGTATCTAACCAGAATTGCTCCGTTAGTTTTTCCCAAGTTAATTTATCGATCATGTCTTCAACTTGGTTCCAGTCAATCGCTTTATAGTACTCTACTGGTTGTGTAGATTTTTGAGAAAGAATCTCATTAAAATATCGTTTTGTACTCACGAGCTTATGTCCTTTCTTTCGTATTCCCATTAAATGCTGCAGCTTTCGCAAGCATTACTTCCGATTTCATCGTTGTTTTCTGTAAATGTACGTACATAGTAAATTGACTTGATGCCTTTATTCCACGCATAGTTACGTAAAATATTTAAGTCACGTGTTGTCATCTTGTTTGTACGTCCTTCTTTCCATTCATATAATCCTTCAGGAAGTTCTGAACGCATGAAGAGTGTCAAGCTCATTCCTTGGTCGATATGTTTTTGAGCTGCTGCGTATACGTCGATGACTTTACGCATATCGATATCGTACGCTGATTTGTAGAATGGTAAAGTATCGTTTGATAAGAATGGAGCTGGGTAATAAGTCTTACCAGTCTTCTTCTCTTGACGTTCTTCAATTAAACGAGTGATTGGGTGAAGTGACGCACTTGTTTCGTTTACGTAGCTGATTGAACCAGTTGGCGCAATTGCTAAACGGTTTTGGTGATATAATCCACCGCTCATCACATCTTCTTTTAATTGTTTCCAATCTTCTACAGTTGGAATTGGAAGTTTTTCAAAGATTTTCTTCACTTTGTCAGATTGAATTTGTACCTCTTCAGCGATATAGCTGTCGAAGTATTCACCTGTTGCGTATTTAGAACGTTCGAACCCAACGAATGATTGGCCGCGTTCTTTAGCAATCTTGTTACTTGCTTTCAATGTGTAGAAGTTCAACATTCTGAAGTATAAATCAGTTGCTTCGATAGACTCAGGTGAGCCGTATTCCATTTGATTTAATGCAAAGAATGTGTGTAATCCCATCGCTCCAAGACCGATAGTATGTGCTTTGCTATTTCCGTTTTTAACAGTTGGAACGGCATCAATACTTGAGTGGTCTGTTACGAATGTTAACGCACGAACGGCTACCTCGATAGAGCGTTCGAAGTCAGGAGATTTCATTAAGTTCACGATGTTTGTTGAGCCTAAGTTACAGCTAATATCTGTTCCTAAGTGTTCATACTCTTGAGCATTGTTGATCACTGAAGGTTCTTGAACTTGTAGGATTTCAGAACATAAATTACTCATGATAATCTTTCCATCGATTGGGTTTACACGGTTTGCTGTATCGATGTTCACCACATATGGATATCCAGATTCTTGTTGTAATTTACTAATTTCATTTTCTAAGTCACGCGCACGTAATTTAGATTTACGGATTTCAGGGTTGTTTACCATGTTGTCATATTCTTTAGTGATATCCACATATGAGAATGGCACGCCGTAAATACGTTCCACATCGTATGGACTGAATAAGTACATGATGTCGTCGTTTTTGATTAATTCATAGAATTTATCTGGAACAACAAGACCTAGTGACAATGTCTTCACACGCACTTTTTCATCCGCATTTTCTTTTTTCGTAGATAAGAACGATACGATATCTGGGTGGAATACGTTTAAGTAAACCGCACCGGCACCGTTACGTTGACCTAATTGGTTTGAGTAGCTGAAACTATCTTCTAATAATTTCATAATTGGAACAACACCGCTTGATGCATTCTCAATTTTCTTGATTGGGTCACCTGCTGCACGAACGTTAGACAAGCTTACCCCTACTCCTCCCCCAATTCTTGATAATTGAAGAGCTGAGTTGATTGTACGACCGATACTGTTCATGTCGTCTGTTGTTTGAATTAAGAAGCAAGAAACGAGTTCCCCACGACGTTTTCTTCCGGCATTCAAGAATGTTGGTGTTGCTGGTTGATAGCGTTGTGTAATCATTTCTTCCGCTAAATCTTGTGCTAATTGCTCATCGCCATCTGCTAAGAAAAGAGCATTAAATACAATACGATCTTCAAAGCGTTCTAAGTAACGTTGACCATCATTTGTCTTCATTGCATATTGTTTGTAGAACTTAAATGCAGACATGAATGAACGGAAACGGAATTTTTTCTTATACGTTTCTTTCATTAATTTCTTAACGAATTTACGATTATATTTCCCTAAAAATTCTGCTTCTAAATAATCGTGTTCGATTAAGTAATCTAGTTTTTCATCTAATGTATAGAAGAAAACTGTATTTGGGTTTACGTGTTCTAAGAAGAAGGCACGAACCGCTTCACGATCTTTATGCAATGGAATTTTCCCATCAACTGGACGGTTTAACTCATTGTTTAATGCGAAGTATGTAACTTCTTGAGTCTTATTCATTAATTTTGGACTATCCAATCTCTCTCACCTTTTCTATTAGTATTTGTACATCTTTATCTGTACCTTGATTTTCAAAGCAATGCAGTAGCGGAATCCCATATTTAGACGCTAATTCTCTGGAATTTGAACAAAAACTCGTATTGAAATTGCGATTCCCTGAACCAGCAACACCCTTTAATAGGGATTGATTCTCTCCAAATTCAATAAATTCATAAAAAAAATTCGCCACTTGCTCTCCATAAGTTGGTGTAATGACGATATAAGGTTCTTCCATTTGACATACGGGATTTTTCTTAGAAATTTCGACAAAATCCCAGCCTAATTTTTTTACGAATTGTCTTGTTTTTCCAGTTAGTGATAAATAAACGACTTTCACAGGTACTCCATTTCTGAATTCGAAATACAAGTAAATGCATTCCAATCTCACTTGAAACTCACGAAACTAATTATATATAGCCTAGAAGGTTTTTGCAACATTTTAACAACATTTTGTATTGTTTTTTTTATGAAACACAAAATATAGTGACTCTAGCTACTCACCACCGACATTTAGTGTACGCAAAAAATCAAGTAAAACGATTGACAGAAACGGTCGACGACTGTAGACTAAACCTGTAGAAAGGAGTTCTATTTATGACAGAATTTCAACCAATGAGCCCTTCTGAACGTCAAATTATGCGTGTCTTATGGGCAAATCCAAACAGCACAAGCGGTTATATTATCGAGCAACTGCAACGCTCATTTTCGTGGAGTGACTCCACCATTAAAACATTAATTATTCGTTTATCCAAAAAAGGCTATATTCAAACCGATGATAGAAAGAAACCATTCCACTACTCTGCAACGATTTCTGAAAAAGAGCAACTTGATAAAGAAACGGATATCCTATTAGAGCAAGTATGTCAAAAACAAAATGGGAAACTCCTACATACTCTTATCGACAAAGCAACCTTAAGTCAAGAGGATATTGAGGAATTATTAACGACCTTAAAAAGTAAATCTAAAAACGCCCCTACTTCAGTTGCATGCAACTGCTTGCCAGGTCAATGCAATTGTCATCACCATCATCACTAAAACAAAAACCTATTGCTTAAAGCCCGAGTGACTTTAAACAATAGGTTATTTTTTCAGGCCTCTCAGTTTACTCTTTCTTGAAATTCCATTTAATGACTATGAAGGATACGGATTTAATAGTAGCAGTAATAGGAAAAATATTAAAACGAATAAGAGGGAGTTAGGAATTCATTCCTTACTCCCTCTTTGAGGCTTTAAAGGTGCAAGACCAAGGCTTGCACCGGTATCCTATTACCGCTACTATTTCTAAATCCGTAATCAATTCATAGTCATGCCTTCCTAAGAATTCAAATAGTCCTTTGCATCTTTAAAGAAGCTTGCAATAATCATGACGATAATAATCCCAATTGGAAGTGCCGCGATAATCGCAACAGATTGTAAGTTATACATTGAATTTTCTGAGAAAATCAATGCAATTGGGAACAAGATAAATACAAGTGACCAGAACATGCGGACACGTTTATCACTGCCATGCGTGTGTTCTAATTCTTTGTATGAATAAGCAGATACCACCAGCGTTAAAGCATCGAATGTTGTCGCATAGAACGCAATCATCGTTACTGCTAGTAATAACAATCCAATATTTGCTAACGGCATGGTCTCAAAAATTTTTAAAATCGCCCCAGCATAATCCGCGTTATTACTTAGAATACCAGTAATATCCACCCCATGTTTTAACTGTTGTGCTAAACCGTAATTTCCAAGGATGATAAACGCAGTAAATGTTCCTGCAATTCCCCATGCGTATCCACCAAGAACAGTATTCTTTACCGTACGTCCTTTTGAAATACTACCGATGAAGAACGGTGTAGCTACACACCAAACCATCCAATAAGACCAATAGTAAATAGTCCATTTTTGTGGGAAACTTGTTTCACGAAGCGGATCAAGCCACGTAGACATTCCGATAAAGTTTTGGACAAGGTTCCCAAGAGCGCTGAATCCTGTTTCTAAAATATACACTGTTTCGCCACCAAAGAATAAGAAGTATCCTAGTAAGGCAAAGAATAAATACGTACAAATCGCAGCTAGTTTAGAGACAGCATCCATTCCAAGCATTACGGTACTTGTATATACAACTGCGATTAATAATAATACCACAATCGTGATAATCTTCGAATTTTGAATTCCAAACACTTGGCTCATCGCTGCTGAAAGAAGCGGTGTGGCTAGTGAGAAGGTGGTTGCAGTCCCTGCGATTAACGCAAAGATGGCAATCAAGTCGATTGTTTTCCCCATCCATCCGTCAACCTTCTTCCCAAGAAGTGGACGACAAGCTTCAGAGAATTTTTGTTTCTCTACTTTACGGTTATGCAGCATAAATCCAAAGGCCACCGCAAGCATGATGTAGAACCCCCATGCGATTGGTCCCCAGTGGAATAATGGAAATGTAGACGCCCATTTTTGAACGCTACCTAGTTCACCAAGATAAGACTCTTGCGCGTATAAGGCCCATTCAATCATCGCGTAGAATACAATGTCTGCGGCCATTGTAGACGTAAAGATCATTACACCCCATTTAAAGTTGGAATACTCGACTTTACTATCTTCTCCACCGAGAACGATATGACCGTATTTTGAAAAAGCCACATACACAGTACAAAGGAATACCCCCACCGCAAGCATTGCGTAGTAAATACTGAATTGGTCTCCTAAGAACCCACGAACACCTTCTAGAACGGCTGAACTGACTTCTGGAAAAGCCATGAAGAGAATTCCTAGCACCACTACTCCAAAGAGCGGAACCAGTGTTGCAACCCAGTCAATTTCATCACGAAGATTTTTCTTTTCTATTTCATTATTCATGATTATCCTCCTCTAAAACACTCTTGTAAGAGCCATCTACTGCTACTAATTCTTCAAGGCTATCGATTTCCACGATATCCCCTTCTTGCATTGGATAAATGCCCATTTCATATTTATCTGGATAGCAGAACATCGCCACATCATCCCAGTAAATATCATGATTTTTCTTTTCTTCAAACTCGATTTCAAGATGACGTTTTAACTGTTGTCCGTCTTCTTTCGTCCAACGAGAGATGCTAAATAACTGCCATCCCTTTTGACCACCTGTACGGCTACAGCTTGTAACGATGCCATTACCATCCACTTGCATCAACCATTCATCCGTTCCGTTTTCTACTGGAATACATGCATATCCTGAACGTGTAAACTCTGGATGTAGAATTTCACTGTTGTAGATTAATTGGTCGCCGTCTAGAATAATCACTTCTTCCAAATGGTCTCTCACTACATAAAGCGATGAAATATTGTTAGCTACATCGAAATATGGATTTTCGACAATGTTAATTTCTGGATAGTCTGCTTTTAGTTCAGCAAATTTTTCTTTTAGATAACCAACGACCACATAAATCTCATGAATTCCTTGTTCATGTAGTGCTTCAATAACGGTATCAATCATTCTTTTTCCATTTACTTTTACAAGCGGTTTTGGAATGGTGTTTGTAATCGGACGCATTCTTGTCCCTTTACCCGCAGCCATAATAATCGCTCGTTTCACTATGTTTGTCATTATTTTTCCTCTTTTGCTAATTCTTCTTGCACAATGCGGTAGAAATCTTTGGCATAACGGTATTGCATTAAGGAGTACTCACCAAAGTCAACACCAAGTGTGCGTTTATATTCACACCAGTTGCTCCAAAGCATTCCGCTAATCGCCATATACGCATAGATTTTCACCCGTGTCATTGGTTCGCATTTTCCTTCGAAATAAAGGTCGATCAGTGCATCTGCTTCTTTACGAGAATACCCTGCGTAAATACAGAACATCGCAATATCAATATGCGGATCTTGCATTCCAGCGTATTCCCAGTCAATCAGACGAATATCGCCTTCTTTTGTAAATAGGAAATTGTCATACACTGAATCAATATGGCTTAATACTGGTTCTGCTTTATATTTTTTTACAAAGCTCTTTAGCCCTAAAATCTTCTTCTGCATTTCAGCATGGTCTTTATAATAAGAACTTTGTCCATTCCACAAGCTTTGATAAAACTCAATTTGCTTAAATGGATCAAAAGTATGCTTCACTTTTAATTTTGACTGATGGAACTCACGAAGCTTCGCCATACAACGCTGTAAGTCTTCTTTATTCGTACTATCACATGAACGCGCTCCTTCAAGATATGCTGTAATCTTATACCCATTCTCTGGATTCATGTACACCACATCATCGCAAATCTGTTTCCCTTCAAGGACACGGTATACATCCGCTTCTTCCTTACGATTGATGAGATGGTCTGTTCCCTCTCCTGGAATACGCATAATGTATTTTTGGTCCTTACAAGTAAATAGGAAGCTGCGATTTGTCATTCCTTTTTTCAGCACTTCAATATTGACGATTTCTTCAAGAGAAACATTTAGCGCCTTTGAGATTTGTTGCAGGGCATCTGTTTCTAAGTGAGAGGATGATTTATCGAGTTCACGAAGTTGCTCGTACGTGTTAATTTCAAAAATTTTCGAGTCATCCATTAATTTTGGATACACTGTAAACTTCTTGTTGGCATCTTCAAGTGTTACTTCCCAGAATGACTTCTCGTGTCTTTCTTCTGCAGCAGCAGTATTTAATTGTTTCGCCACGGCTTTTGCGTCTTTTTCTGTTAAATAACAAATCCCATAAGGACGATTCCCTTTTGCTCTCTTATCGCTTATAATAATCTCTTGTTTCTTATTCACTCTAAAGAAGCTTTGAGCTACTTCTTCTTGGCCAAGTAAATACCATGAGTACAATTCGTCTGTATCAAATGGAGATTCTTTACACCATAAATCGCAAGGAACAATATACGTATTGCCAAGACGATTGGCTACTTTCTGTAATGAGTAGAAGTTATTCTTCGTTGCATAATCTCTATTAACGGCTAGTTTTACTTGATAGTTATCCATCAAATACTCATATTGCTCTTTCATAAAGCCGACTACAACCGTGATATCGGTAATACCAACTGCTTGTAATTGCTTAATCAATCGTTCAATGAGCGGCTCTTTCTTTACTTCAAGAAGCCCTTTTGGCGTCTCTGTATTGATTGGAACCATGCGCATTCCAAATCCTGCAGCAAGAATGACCGCATTCTTTGGTTTATTCTTTTTAAAGAGCGCTTTTGCTTTACTTGTCAGTTTGAATTGATCATCTACCAGTTCTAGTTCTCGTAGTCGTTTTAATTCACGATTCACGAGACCAAGCGAATAGCCTGAAAGCTCTGCTAATTCTCTTTGATTTTGAATATCTTGTTGTTTAATAATTTTTAGTAAATCGAGATTTGTTTTGTTCATATTATTTACCTCTCGTATTTTTGTGAACAACAATAGTATACTTTGTTCCGTCCCCAACTGCAAGTTTTTCGTGGTAAAGAAAGTGTTAAGAGTATAAAAAAAGACTAGGGAAGTTGCTCACTTCCCTAGCCAATAAAATCAATATTCAATTGCATCGATAAAATACCCGCTTCACTCTTTAAGTAAAATCCGTATTTATCCACGCTATAATCAATCACATTATGCTGATCAAACATCATTGCATAGTGACTTGCAAAAAACATTTCTCCAATATTCGTCTCAAAAACTTGGTCGTACTTTGGAGGAATATTTTCTTTTTGATCTTTCTTTAATACCACTAAATGATATTTATCGTACACTTGGCAATGGCATCCTACCATCCCCTCATAAAAAGGGCTATCTCCATCGACATAATCCATCACAAAGAAGACATCCGTTAATCCACGCTCTTGTAACATGGAATCTAATTTTGCTTTTGCTGCTTCACTGACTGTAAAGTCCATATTCATTCCTCTTTCCATCAAAAAAGGAGACAATTGTCCCCTTCACGATTATTGTTCTTTTGATTCTTCTTCAGATTTTTTAACACGCTCTTTGATAATGGAATCAAGTGATGGTGGTGTTACTTCGATATGAGTTGGTGTATTTAATACGAGATCCCACTCTTCATTCTTAATCATATCTAATTGTGTTTGCGTTAAGATTTGAAGACGTTGACGGAAAATACGTGTTTCCTTCTTAATTAAATCAGTTTCACGGTTAATTTCAGTCGCTTTTTCAGCAGCTTCTTTTAACATTGCTTGCGCTGCTTTTTCTGCTTCAAATACGATAATTTCAGCATCTTTACGTGCATTTTCGCGTAGACGATCTGCTGCTTCTTGTGCAACAAGGATTGATTTATTCAATGTTTCTTGAATTGAATTAAAGTATTCCACTTTTTCTTCGTTGAATTTTACGCGTTTTTCTAAATCTTTATTATCGCGAATTAATTGCTCTAATTCTTTTTTCACTTCATCCAAGAAGTCATTTACTTCTTCTGGGTCGAATCCTTTAAATTTAGTTGAAAAATCTTTGTTATGAATATCGTTTGGTGTAATCGCCATTGAAAAAATCTCCTTTATTTTTTATTCTTCTCTAGTAATCCTAGTTCTATTTTAATCTTATCTTTCTTTGTACGGCCTTCAATCTTTTGAATTTGAAGGCGACCATATCCACGAATGGATACAATATCTAAAATTTCCAGCATAAAGTCAGGTCTGTTCTCTTCAGTCCAATTGACCTTCACTTTACCACTCTCAATCATTTCTTTTGAACGCTGTCTTGACACATTAAATACGGAAGCAATGACCGTATCGAGTCGAAGCGAACTAACCACTGTTTGTACCGCAGTCCAATGGTCCACCGGCACAATTAATTTCGTATAGTCTACTTCCTCTAATCTTACAGCAACTTTCCCAATTTTTTCTAGCTGTTGTTTGATATACTCCTTCATATTTTGAGCACAGAATAATTGCCAGTCTTCTCCATTTGAAATAATATCGCCAATCAGGCTACGGTCAAACCCTAGACTCATCAAGGACCCTAGAATCTTCCCATGCCCAAGTGTTGCGAATTTCTTTGGATATTGAATATGAAATAGAGCATTTTCAAAATCCTCTGAAGTTGGCTCATAATATTCCGGACAAATCATACAACGTTTTCGTTCAGCATCAATATAGCCACCATCAAAGTAATAACGAACATCATCAAACTGACCCACAATTGCTTCTACAATGAATTGCTGGCGCGGATCAAGATAGTTCGTTAATACTGGTGCATATTGCATGCGTACTTCTTCTACCCATTCTTCCACTTGTTTTAGAAAAGAGATTTCTTCTTTTCTAAAATGTTGTTCAACACCATTTCCCATTTTTTATACTCCAAAAATTTTTGCGACAATAAATACTAATACTGCTGCAGCAACGTAAATCGTTAAAATTGAAGTTACTAATGCTAAACTATATTTTCCAAATCGTACATTTTTGAATAACGATACATACGGACGACAACAAGCATCTAATAAGTCCGCAAAGAACATTGGAAGATATAATCTCCAATAAATATTTAATCCATACAGTATTAACATAAATTGATAAATTCCTGCTACTGTTGTTATAAGTCTAATAATATCTAAACCCACTTAAACTAACACTCCTCTAAAATTCGCTATGACGGAATGTTTCAACCATCTCGTCATCAAAATTCCCTTGTACTTGGAAATTCGCAGGTGAACAGATAAAGATTTCATCTCTCACCTTTTGTACGTCTCCATTAATAGCATACGCCACACCGACTACAAAATCAATGACACGTTTAGCATCTTTTGGTTCCATACGTTTAAAGTTAACCAGCACTGCTTCTCCCTTTAAAAGAGCATCAGCAATGCGTTCTGCTTCAGAATACACACTTGGTTCCATCACGTAAATCTTAGCAGTTTTCTTTGCTCCAGGACTTTGGAATGGAACAACATTTGACGTATTTCTAGAACGCGTTTCTGAAGCTGTTTGAGCAACAGGCTCTTCATAGTAATCCATTTGTTCTTCCTCTTCGTAGTAGTTATCTTCTGGACTTAAGAAGTTTTTTAAACTATTCATGAATCCCATTCGTCTTCCTCCCTTTCAAACCAGCTTGTACCAATTCGAATATGCGTTGCACCACATTCAATCGCCGCTTCAAAATCCCCGCTCATCCCCATGCTGAGGAATAAAGGAGCTTCTAAACCTTCTTTGTTCTCGATTTCTTTAGCAATTTGTGCTAAGCGCGAAAAAAAGAAGCGAATTTCTTCATCGCTTGCGTCAAATGGTGCCATCGTCATCAAACCAACAATACGAATCTTTTCATATTGCTCGCTTGCTCTATAAGCATCCAGTGCCTCTTCTGGTGTGAATCCATGCTTAGATTCTTCCCCAGAAACATTAATTTCTAGCATACAATCTAACGGGTGCTCGAGACGTTTTTCAATCTCATCCATAATGGAAAGTCGGTCTATCGCGTGAAATAAATCGATTCGATTGATAACTTGCTTCACTTTTCGTTTTTGGAGTGGCCCGATTAAATGCCAGATGATGTCCTCATGCGGAAATTGTTCTTGTCGTTCTAATAGCTTTTCGACACGATTCTCCGCAAAATGTCGAAATCCTAAATCGTACATTTCTTGAACTTCGTGAGCTGTACGATTTTTCGTGACAACAATTGGACAAACTTCCGTAGATAGTCTATGAACTTGGTTACAAGAAGATGCAACCAAGTTCATAATACGACTTACATTCTGTTTAATGATACTCATTAATTTCTGTTTCTTTTTCTGAAGAATGGCGGAGTATCTAATCCATCATTTTCAGCTTGTTTTGGCTCTGCTGGAGCTTCCACAAAATTACTTTGTGCGAATGGTGAATCTGCTTCTGTTGCAGAAGTAGTGTCACGTACAGTTGTTTCGCGACGGATATCCCAATCTCCAAACAAGTCTTTTTCAACTTTCTTTTCTTCCACTGGTTGTGGTTTTGAAGGAACTTGTTTTTCTTGGAAAGTTTGAGGGTTATTTCCTAAATCTTTGCGAGTTGCTGTGCTATTCGCAAATGGTGAACGATTAGCGCGTGCTACTGACTTTTTTTCGTGCTTACGCTCCTCGTCAATCCCTGTTGCGATAACAGTAACGATTACTTCGTCACCTAAGTTTTCATTGATTGATGTACCGAAGATAATGTTTACTTCACTTGTTGAAGCTGCTGCAACGATATCAGAAGCATCTTGTGCTTCGAATAATGTTAAGTCAGAACCACCAGTGATGTTTAATAGGATTTGTTCTGCGCCATCGATAGATACTTCTAATAATGGTGAAGAAATAGCTTTCTTCGTAGCTTCTGCAGTACGGTTTTCACCACTTGCAACACCAATACCCATTAATGCTGAACCTTGATCTTTCATCACTGTCTTCACGTCAGCGAAGTCCAAGTTAACGTAACCTGGTGCAGTGATTAAGTCAGAGATCCCTTGTACCCCTTGACGTAATACGTTATCTGCTTCACGGAAAGCTTCTAACATAGGAGTCTTTTTATCAACGATTTCTAATAAACGGTTATTTGAAATAGTTACTAATGTGTCTACGTTTGCTTTTAATTGTGCAACACCTTCTGCAGCATAACGACCACGTTTTGGTCCTTCGAAGCTAAATGGACGTGTAACAACACCCACTGTTAATGCACCTAATTCTTTTGCAATACGAGCAACAACTGGTGCAGCACCTGTACCAGTACCGCCACCCATACCAGCAGTAACGAAGATTAAATCTGCGCCAACTAAAGCTTCGCGAATTTGTTCTTCACTTTCTTCAGCTGCTTTAAGACCGATTTCAGGTAATGAACCTGCACCTAAACCTTTAGTAAGTTTTGGTCCTAATTGAATTTTAGTTTCTGCTTCTGAGTTTCTTAATGCTTGAGTATCAGTGTTTGCTACGATGAACTCTACACCTTGTACTCCTTCTGAAATCATACGGTTAACAGCGTTGTTACCAGCACCACCAACACCAATGACTTTAATGACTGCGCCATCTAAATTTGTATCGAATTCGAAATCCATTATATTTCCTCCTTGGTTCTCATCTTAATTTTCGTCAATAAACATTTTAAAGAAGTTCTTCACTTTCGCTCCAAACCCTTGCTCTTCACCAGTTGGTTCTTGTTCATATTCTTGTGGTTGTTGAACAGGAGCCGTTGGTTGTACTTGTACAGGAGCACTCTGTGGTGTGCTTTGTACTGGACGAGGTTCCGTTACCGGTTTACCCTTTTGAGCAATACGGTGAACATCATCTAAGCTTGCAGCATATTTGATTAACCCCATACTTGTTGCGTAAATAGGATTTCTCATTCCCATTTGCTCTGGAATATAAGTTTTCACTTGTACTCCGAAGATTTCTTGTGCTAACTCTTGAACTCCTGCAAGTGAAGAAGCTCCACCTGTTAACACGATTCCTCCTGGAAGTTTTAAAGCTTCCACTTGGTCTAGTGCACGTTTTACAGTTTCAAAGGTTTGAACCACACGTGCTTCGATGATTTCTGATAAGTAATGTTCATCTACTTTGACTGGATCCTTCTTACCAATTGTTTCTACTGGGAAGAATTCATCCGCACTTGTTTCTGATGAAATTGCATATCCGTATTCACGTTTAATACGTTCTGCATTTTCAAAGCTTGCATTCAAGATGATTGAGATATCTTTGGTTACGAAATCTCCACCCTCTTGGTCCACGAATGAGAATTTCAATTGGTTATCGTGCATTACTGAAGCACTTGTTTGTCCACCACCCATATCGATAAGGACAGTACCAAATTCTCTTTCACCTGGTGTTAATGCTACTTGGCTAATCGCTAATGGTTGGATGACCATTTCTTCGATATTTAAGCCTGCTTTGTCAATACAACGTTTAATGTTATGTACAATCGTCTTAGGACCGGTAATCATGCTCGCAAATAATTCTAGACGAACACCAATCATTCCACGTGGATCTTTAATGCCATCAAATCCATCTACAATGAATTCTTCAGGAATCACTGAAATGATTTCACGCTCAGGTGCTACTGAACGAACTTTTGCTGCTGAAATCACATTGTATACATCCACATCTGTAATTTCTCTATTTTCACTTGATACGGCAATCATACCGTGACAAGGTTCAATTGAGATTTGATTACTTGGGATTCCAACAATCACATCTTTAATTTGGATGTTTGATTTTTGTTCTGCTTGACGAACTGCTTTGCGAATAGATTCAACTGTTTCATCAATATCAACGATGACTCCACGGCTTAATCCTTCTGATTTTTCATTGCCGACTCCAATAATATTTAATTGCCCTCTGACATACTCAGCTACTACAACCTTTATTGAAGTGGTTCCAATATCTAAACTCACATAAATTCCCTGATTTTTCACGTTTATTGAAACCTCCTATACGATTCATTTCTATTTCATTTTTTAAAGTTAATTTATAAGTGATACTCCCTATATTTTAACATAATTTTCTTCACTTAAAAAAACATATGAGCGAGTTTTAAGACTTTTTTATTGAACTGTCCTGTCTGGTGTGAAATAAATCCCCACTTCCATATCCACAGTTCCTTTTTTCCCATTCAATTGTTTCGTAATTGATGGATAATACCCTAATTTATCTCCAATATCTTTCAGATTTCCGATGACACGATTGCCATCTTTCATCTTCAAATAAATTTTTTGATGATTTTTATTATCGTTTGGATATTGAATTTCTACGATTTCACGAATGACACTCGCAGGAACTTTCTCCAATTGCTTAGCAAGCGCCTTATATTGTGTATCATCTGTAAACATCGATAATACAGGATAATCTTTTGTCGCTGAATTGTTTTCCACTTCGATGATTTGGCCATCTGCTAATAGCTCAAATGTCTTATCATCACTTTGGTAATATCCAACCGCTGGATTCTCTTCAATATTCAAACGCATTTTATTCCATGCCACTAATTCTACGGAAGCATCTTTAATTTTTGGACTAGCATTTTTCAACAAGTTAGCTGTACGATAACGATTCGCTAAAATTGTCCAAATACTTTGCCCTTTGTTGATACCATCATTTTCTTGAACCAATTCCACTGGAACTTGATTCAATCCAACGACTTCAATTTCCGATACTTTCGATAGTGGTGAAATAAAGTAAATACTCCATCCCGCACAAACAATAAAAATCCCTTTTAAGAGCTTTGCATTCGTAATCCCTTTTGACTTTGGTTTCGTCTTTTTAGGACGTGGTTCCTTTTTCTTTTTCACCCGTTGTACAGGTTGTTCAGAAACAGGTTGCTCCACTCTTGGTGAATTTTGTTGCGCTAACTCCCAAGGTGTTAATTCACGTGGAGGAGTTTGTTGTGGTTTCTTTCGATTAAACATATTCTCCTCCTTAATCCTTATTTCACTAGAGAATGAATAATTGTTTCAAGTCGACTTGAGGCATCTGTAATTCCCAATGCCTTTGAATTTTCAGCCATTTCTTTACGTTTAGCTTCATCATTCATAATACGATCGATTTCCTCGACTAAACGTTCCCCGTTTAAGTCTTTTTCTAAAATCATCGTTGCAGCGTCTTTCTCAACTAATGACATTGCATTGGCTTCTTGGTGATTTTCAGTTACGTATGGACTTGGAATTAAAATACTTGGTAAGCCAAGTGCTGTTAATTCAATCAATGTTGTTGCTCCACTTCTGCAGACAACTAGGTCTGTGTTTTGGAACATTTGCACCATATTATTAATATATGGTAAAACTGTGATATTTTGCAATGGTTTTTTCAAACTTGTAATGAGATTGTTGATTTTGTCATAATGCACTTGTCCTGTCACCATGACTACTTGATAATCTTTCTTCTCAAATTCCTCGATAGACTCGATAAAGGATTCGTTCATACGAAGAGAGCCTCGACTACCACCAAAAATCAATACGATTGGTTTATCTTTCTTGATACCCAAAGAATCTAAATAAGAATCATCTTTCACGGCATCCGCTAACTCTTGTCCACGAGGGTTTCCTGTCATTACGACTTTATCTTCATACTTCTTAAAATCTTTACGGACAGCATCAAAACAAATTGCAATTTTAGAAACTTTACGTGCTAAGAATTTGTTTGTAATTCCTGCTAAACTGTTTTGCTCATGAATGATTGTTGGAATTCCCATATTTGCCGCCGCGTATAATACAGGCGCGCATACATATCCCCCAGTACCGATCACGATATCTGGTTTAAACTCTTTCACGATTTCTTTTGCTTTAAAATAACTTGTACAGAAATACCAAACTGTCTTGAAGTTTTCAAGTGATAACG
This sequence comes from uncultured Carnobacteriaceae bacterium, assembly GCA_938039195.1. Taxonomy (GTDB): domain Bacteria; phylum Bacillota; class Bacilli; order Lactobacillales; family Aerococcaceae; genus Granulicatella. The sequence goes on along the minus strand of CALHVK010000011.1, from coordinate 1,244 downwards.
AACGAACGATTCCTTGAATCTTAATCGTTTTAAAATCATATCCCGCTTTCGGAACGATGGTACTCTCAAGTCCACGTTCAGTCCCTACATATAGAAATTCTGTTGAGGGATCTTTTTCTTTCAAATAATTCATTAAGGAAAGAGCTGGATAAATATGACCACCCGTTCCTCCTCCTGAAACTAATACTCTCATCTTTTTTCTCCTATAAATTACAGTTTTTCTACTGCTTCAATGAAGCAATCGCCACGCACTTCAAAGTTAGCGAATTGATCCCAACTTGCGCACGCTGGTGAAAGTAATACAATTTCACCCTCACGACTCACTGCATACGCTTTTGGTACTGCTTCTTCTAATGTTTCTACCACTGTTACTGGAATAGATAGTTTTTCTGCAGTCGCTTTTAACTTCTCTTTTGTTTCTCCGTAAACTACCATTTCACGGACATTTCCAAGAGAAGGTTCTAATTCCTCAAACCCATTCCCACGATCAAGTCCGCCAGCAATCAATACAACCGATTGATTGGTGAAACTTCTAAGCGCAGTTTGTGTTGCAATGATATTCGTTGCCTTTGAATCATTGTAAAATTTACGCCCTTCAATGGTTTTCACATATTGTGTACGGTGTTTTACTCCGTGGAATGAACGAACCGCTTTTTCGATTCCTTCATTTGTTGCACCCTGTAATTTACTAATTGCAACAGCCGCCAACACGTTCTCAATGTTTTGAACACCAGGCACTTGAATGGCCTCAAGCGGCAAAACAGCTTCCCCATTGAAGTAAATCGTTGCCTCATCTGCATAAGCTCCGTTTTCTAAGACAGATTTACGGCTGAAAGGTACTAATGTTGCTTTCGTATGACCTTTAATAAACTCATATAACTCTGGGAAATCCGCATTATAAACGAGGAAATCCTCTTCTGTTTGATTTTTGGTAATTTGTAATTTTGCTTTGACATACTCTTCTCGAGAGCCATGATAATCCAAATGTGCGCTAAAAATATTCACGATACACGCTACTTTAGGATGAAACTCTTCAATCCCCATTAATTGGAAGCTTGATAATTCAGTGATATAAAGATCTGTTTCTTTTGAATCCGCTGCAAGTAGTGATAAAGGAACCCCGATATTTCCACATGCGAAAGTTCTTCTTTCAGGGAATGATTCCTTCAGCATTAAGTTTGTTAATGTTGTAGTAGTTGTTTTCCCATTTGAACCTGTGATTCCTAAGACAGTGCCTTCCATCA
>CALHVK010000010.1 GCA_938039195.1 uncultured Carnobacteriaceae bacterium | reverse complement strand
AATCCAGATTCACGCTGAATCACTGAGAATTCACATTGAACAATCGTATCTTCGCCATCTTCTTCAAAGGTAATCATCCGTTCTTCTTGAGACTCTAGTAAATCTCTAAAAGTAACAGTGCGATCGAGTCTTAATACATCTAATAATGGTGTTCCGACAATACGTTCACTACGTAAGTTTAAAATATCTAACGCAGCCGCATTGATAATTACAATACGTCCACGACGGTCGGTCGCAATCACCCCATCACTCATATGACGAAGGACACTATCCAACCTTTGCCGTTCGGCTTCGGTTCCTTCTTGGGCTTCCTTAATCTTCACAGAGAGATCGTTAATCGCTTGTCCCAGTTGTCCAAGCTCGTCATCCCCGTAAATCATCACTTCACCCGTATAGTTTCCTTCAGCAATTTGTTCCGTTTGTTGCTTCATCTCTGCGATTGGTCTAGTAATCCCTTGCGAAATCATCACGGTAATCACGATGGCCAAAATAATGACAAAGATAGAAGATCTGATAAAGATAATCCCGATATCTTTTACTTGTGCATAACGCGATTCGATATTCGATGTGACCGAAATAATCCCAACCGGGTTTCCTGAAGCAGTGTTCACTGGATCAATTGGTGAAACATATTTCCAATAACGCGTTTCCCCTTCAGTAAAGTTATAGCTTTGCACGGTATTAGATACAACTACTTGTTGCACATCGGCTTCTGTAGAACGCGTTCCAACAACAGATTGCTGCGTTTGATTGGTTGTTCCCAAAATATATCCTTGCATGTCCATGATGCGAATTTCGACAATACTATTCCCTGTCGGATAATCCTGTAGCAATTGCGAAATTTCAGCCATCTTCGCTTCATCGGTCGCATCTTTTGCCAAAATCGGCTGCACGTTATTCTTCAAGAACCCTACTTGCAGTTGGATTTGTTCTTGGAAGTTAGACACCATTTGCGACTCTAATTGCGTTAAGAAGTTGGCGACAATGAGTTGCAGCGAAATGACTAAGAGCAAGATGAACAGCATCGGAATCTTAAATTGAATGGAACGAAAGAATCGTTTCATTTTATTCATGAGTCATTTTCCCCTCTACTTTTTAGAAAAATACGCTTTTCTTGCCGGTAGATTAGGTGGCAAGGAAAAGCGCATTTCAATCTTAAGCTTCTTTTTCTTGATCTGGGGTCTTAATGTAGTAACCTACCCCACGACGAGTCATAATCCATGTTGGGTGACTCGGTGTATCTTCGATTTTTTCACGTAAGCGACGTACCGTAACGTCTACTGTACGCACATCACCGAAGTAATCATATCCCCAAACTGTTTGCAATAGGTGCTCACGTGTGATGACTTGTCCGATATGTTTGGCTAAGTAGTGAAGTAATTCAAACTCACGGTGCGTTAATTCGATTTCTTCGCCACGTTTTGAAACCACATAAGCATCTTCATGGATAATGAGTGAGCCTAATACGATTTCGTTAGCTGTTTTTTCTTCTTCGGCTTCCGCTGGAGCTAATTGCTGACGACGTAAGTTTGCTTTCACACGCGCGATTAATTCACGGTTTGAGAAAGGTTTTGTCACATAGTCATCCGCTCCAAGTTCTAATCCTAAAACTTTATCAATTTCAGAGTCTTTCGCTGTCACCATGATAATTGGAACATTGCTTGTTTTACGGATTTCACGGCATACTTCTAAGCCATCAATTTTCGGTAACATTAAGTCTAAAATAACTAAATCTGGATTTTTTTCATTGAAAGCCACCAGACCCTCTTCACCGTCAAAGGCTGTAACTACTTCAAAGCCCTCTTTTGTAAGACTAAACTTGACGATGTCTGAGATTGGCTTTTCATCATCTACAACTAGGATTTTTTTCATATAAATCCTCCTTTACTCTATTTCTTTTATTATGCCCAAACACTTTCTAAAATGTTGGTTTGTTCTCTATCTGGTCCTACACTGAATGTAGAAATTCGTACACCGACTAATTCTGAAATACGGCGAACATAGTTGCGTGCATTTTCAGGAAGCTCTTCAAGTGAACGGCATCCTGTAATGTCTTCACTCCATCCTGGTAATTCTTCATACACAGGTTCGCATTGTCCTAATTCTACTAGGCTTGCTGGGTAGTGAGAAATTTCTTCTCCATTTGGCTTACGGTAAGCCACACAGATTTTAATCGTTTCTAACCCTGTTAATACATCGATACTGTTCAAGCTTAAGTTTGTAATGCCTGATACACGTTTAGAGTGACGCATTACAACGCTATCGAACCAACCAACACGTCTTGGACGTCCAGTTGTTGTACCGTATTCACGTCCGACTTCACGAATACGTGAGCCGATTTCATCGAATAATTCTGTTGGGAAAGGTCCATCTCCTACACGAGAAGTGTACGCTTTACATACCCCAACGACTTTATTAATTTTTGAAGGTCCAACACCGCTACCGATAGTCACCCCACCAGCAACTGGGTTTGAAGATGTTACGAATGGATAAGTCCCTTGGTCGATATCCAACATAACCCCTTGTGCGCCTTCGAACAATACACGTTTTCCTTGGTCTAATGCATCGTTTAAAATCACTGAGGTGTCGCAAACGTATTTCTTCATTTGTTGACCATATTCATAGTACTCTTCAAAAATATCATCGAATTCGATTGGCTCTGCATCGTACATTTTAGTAAAGAGGCGATTCTTTTCAGCTAAGTTGATTTTTAGACGTTCAGCAAATACGTCACGGTCTAGTAAATCTGCCACACGAATTCCAACACGTGCTGCTTTATCCATGTAGCAAGGTCCAATCCCTTTATTCGTTGTTCCAATTTTGTTGTCGCCTTTAGCTTCTTCTTGTAATTGGTCTAAGCGAATATGGTATGGCAAGATGACATGCGCGCGGTCTGAAATACGTAAGTTATCAGTAGTCACATTTCTTTCGTGTAAATACGCAAGTTCTGTGATTAGAGATTTTGGATTTAATACAACCCCATTCCCAATCACGCTAATTTTTTCGGATGAAAAAATCCCTGATGGAATCAAGTGAAGTTTATAAGTCACTCCATTGAATTGAATCGTATGTCCTGCATTGTCTCCGCCTTGATATCGGGCAATGACTTCTGCGTTCTCACTGAGGAAGTCGGTAATTTTTCCTTTACCTTCGTCTCCCCATTGTGTTCCTACTACTACTACTGATGACATTTGACGCACCTCTTCTTTGTATTATTCATTTAAATGTCTATTGTTAGGCCATTGGAGCGTTTTGCTCGACTCCGTCTGGCACAAGATTTGTAAATTTATTAAATTCTTTCATGAAGTTCAATTCAACCGTTCCACGCGGACCGCTACGGTTTTTCTCGATAATGACTTCAATGGTACTATTTGGTTCCACCTCTGGCACATGTCCATTCTCATCTGGCTCTTGACGATAGTAATCATCACGATATAAGAACGCTACGATATCCGCATCTTGCTCGATAGATCCAGATTCACGAATATCTGACATGATTGGTCGTTTATCTTGACGCTGTTCCACACCACGCGATAATTGCGAAAGTGCGATAACGGGAACTTTTAATTCCTTCGCTAATTTCTTCAAGTTACGAGAGATTTCAGAAACCTCTTGTTGACGACTCTCTTTTCCGTTTCCTTCAATCAACTGCAAGTAGTCGATGACGACTAGCCCAAGATTATTACGCTCTTGTTTTAGACGACGACATTTTGCACGGATTTCAGAGACACGAATCCCTGGAGTATCATCAATAAAAATTGGTGCTTCAGATAATGCTCCGGTTGCAACGAAATATTGCGTATATTCTTCAGGCGTTAATTTACCTGTTTTCAAATGCCCCGCGTTGATGCTTGCATGGGAACAGATAATCCGCTCTACAAGGGACTCAGCACCCATTTCAAGACTGAAGATGGCTACCGTTTCGTTCAGGTTCACGGCAACGTTCTTTGCAATATTCAATACAAAGGCTGTCTTACCAACAGATGGACGAGCTGCTAAGATGATTAACTCATCCGCATGTAGCCCTGACGTCATTCTGTCTAAGCCGATATACCCTGTTGCAATCCCTGTAACCTCACCATTGTTTTTCGCACGCTCCTCTAAGCTTTCATATGCGGTACGAAGAACCGAGCTAATTGGAATGAATCCTGCTTTATTACGTCCTTCCGATACTGAAAGAATATCTCTCTCAGCAGTATCCAAAACGTTAGCAATTGGTTCATCCTCTTGGTAAGCATTTTTTACAATATTTGTCGAAGTTTTAATTAATTTACGGCGCGTAGATTTTTCTAAAACGATTTGTGTATAGTATTCTACGTTCGCTGCAGTTGGCACTTTATCAAGAAGCTCGATTAGCGTAACTTCTCCACCAATATTCTCCATCTGATTTTTTTGTCTTAAAATCTCAGAAACGGTGATCGCGTCAATATCGATATTGTTTTGATTTAATTCAATCATTGCCGCAAAAATTAATTGATGAGAAACACGATAGAAATCTTCCGGCGTTAAAAATTCCATAACCGAAATAATCGAGTCACTAGCAAGAAGAATAGACCCTAAAACGGCTTCTTCTGCCTCAATATTTTGTGGCGGAACTAAATTTGGATATAGTTCTTCCATTCAAACACCCTTTCTACTAAAAATAACCATAAAAATACAGTTTCATTGTATCATAAAACGCCGTAATAAAACAGAAGATTGAGTCTTTTCTGGAATGTTTGTTTGCGACTTTGTGAAATGAATCACATATTTAAAACCAAAAGAAAAAGGATTCTCCACATTGGGAAAATCCTTGGTATTTCTTATTATTGAGCGACAATATTGACCGTCATAATCGCTTGTACATCGTGATGTAATTTAACAGGAACACGAGTGTATCCTAAAGCACGAATTGGTGCTGCTAATTCGAATTTACGACGATCGAGTTCAACATTGAATGTTTTGTTGAATTCTTCAGCAATTTGTTTTGCTGGGATAGCTCCGAATAAACGGCCATCTTCCCCTGCTTTTGCTTTAATCGTTACAACTGTATCTTCACGTTCTAAGAACTCTTTTAATTCTTTTGCTTTTGCTAATAATTCAGCATTATGTTTTTCTTCAGCTTTCTTTTGACCTGATAAAGTTGCTAAGTTCGCTGAAGTTGCTTCTTTAGCCAATCCATTTTTGATTAGGAAGTTTTGTGCGTATCCATCTGCAACGTTTTTAACGTCACCTTTTTTACCTTTACCTTTTACATCTTTCAAGAAAATTACTTTCATGTTTCTTCCTCCTAATTATAAATTAATTTCACTACCAATTTCTTCGATGACTTGAATTAATTGGCGGATTGCTTCTTCAATTGTGATATCCGATAACTGAGTTGCAGCATTTGATAAATGTCCGCCACCACCCATTTTTTCCATCACACGTTGTACGTTTTTGTTTCCTAAACTACGAGCACTAATACCCACACGACCGTCACTACGTTTTGTGACTACAAATGAAGCATCGATATTTTCCATCGACAACATCATATCAGCCGTTTGAGCTGCTACAACTGTCGGATATACGGTATTTTCTTCACCGTGAACAATTCCGACATTGTTAGGAAGCATTTCGAGTGAGTTTAGTAAATGCGAACGCATTAAATACGTATCTACATTTTCTTTTAATAAGCGTTGGATTAGAATCGTATCCGCACCAACGGATTTCAAATAGCTGGCCGTATCAAAGGTACGTGAACCTGTTCGAAGCGTGAAATTACGCGTATCTACAATGATACCACCAAGCAAGGTTGTTGCTTCGATTGGTTGAATCTGCTCAGCATCTTCTGATTGATATTCTAGTAATTCCGTAATCAATTCACCGACAGATGAAGCGTATGGTTCAATATAAACCAAGTCAGGATTTTCAGGGAATTCCTCTCCACGGCGGTGATGGTCGATAATCACCAATTTATTCGCTTTTTTAACAATCGATGGAGCAGCGCATAGGGAAGGCTTACTTACATCGACAATAATCACTAAAGTATTTTCAGTAAGTAGTGTTTCCGCCATTTCTGGATTTACGATAGCAGAAGAGAGGCGTTCATCATTCTTAATGACTTCCATCAACTTCTTGATATCATGCGAATATTGCTCTGGATTTGTAACAATCCATGAGGTTTTACCGTGCATTTTAGCGATTCTTCGAATACCTAAACAGCCACCAATACAGTCCATATCCGGATACTGATGACCCATAACCATTACTTGATCTGCTTCTGCAATTAGATTCTCTAACGCTTGAGAAACCATGCGAGAGCGCACTCGTGTACGTTTCTCTAACGGATTGCTCTTACCGCCATAGAAGCGTGTTTCTTCATTTTTAGAACGAACAACAACTTGGTCGCCGCCTCGTCCTAACGCTAAATCAAGATTATCTTGTGCAAATTTAGCAATCTCACCATAATTCATTTCTTCTTGAGCATCGTCAGCATACGAGAAGCCCATACTTACTGTTAGTGGAGTATTTTGTTGTGCCGTTGTCTCGCGAACACGGTCAATAATCTCGAATTTCGTTTTTTCAAGCTCTGAAAGGATTTTTTTATCTAAAAATGCGACAAAACGGTCCGAACTCACACGTTTTAAGTAGACATTATTGTGATTTGCCCAGCTAGTAAGCTGATTGGTCACGAAGTTATTCAAGTTAGACTTCTTACGGTCGCTTAGCGATTGAGATACTTCAGCAAAATTATCGACGAAAATTTGACCAAATACCGGTCTTTCATCTAAATAAGTCTCTTTAATAAGCGCATATTCCGTAATATCCATCATGTAGAGCATTCCAATATCGTTATGATAGGCTGTTTGGAAGTATTTATCTTTCCAATGGACTACATTATCTCCATTATCGCCCAGATTCTTTACAATTGTTGCTAATTCTGGATCGACTGTTTCAAGTTTGAATCCTAATAGTTCTTTTCGTTCGAAATACTTTTGTAAATAAGGGTTAACCCACTGAATTTCACCATTATCATCTAATAAAAGCATTCCAATCGGCATTTTAATAGAGGCATCTTGAGAACCTTTATTAATTTTATACGATAAGTTCGTTACAAAGTGATTCGTTTCTTGAATAATGTATTTTGCAAACGAATAGAGGAGAGTCCCTAATAAAATAACAAATAAAGTAAGGATCAGTCCCATCCATATATTCATCACGTACGCAATAATCAGCATACAGAGAATGATCGCTATAAATGAGAATCCGTATTTCTTCATTGTTTCACTTTTAAGAAATGTCGGCAAAGCCTTAATATGTTCTTTTAGGCTTTTCTTCATTCTTGCACCTTCTTTCTATATACCTTATTTTACCACAGTTTTGACCCCTCGTCAGTTCTCTAAAATTGTTTCACGTGAAACAATTTAAAAGAGGGTAGAGTATAAATGTTTCACGTGAAACATTTTAAAAGTTCGTTTCTCCGATAGAATGTTTCACGTGAAACATTCTAGTTTATGTATCTAAATTTATAAAAGGTTAAATGGTAAGCCACCATTTATTTAGCTAAGAAATAGTATCATCTAAATAGATACTCAATTATAAAACAAACAGTCGAATAAAACAAAAAAGGATTGAGAAATTCTCAATCCTTTAATTCATTATTATTAGTCAACTGTTGTGAATGGTAATAATCCCATGATACGAGCACGTTTGATTGCAACAGTTAAAGTACGTTGGTGTTTAGCACAAGTACCTGTTACACGACGTGGTAAGATTTTACCTTTTTCAGAAATGTAACGTTTTAATAATTCTACATCTTTGTAATCAATGTAGTCGATGTGGTTTGCACAGAAGTAGCAAACTTTTTTACGACGGCGTTGACCGCCACCTCTACGTTGTTGAGCCATTATGGTATCCTCCTTTTAAACTTTAGAATGGTAGATCATCATCTGAAATGTTGATTGTCTCTCCATTACTTAAGAATGGATCTGACACACCACCACCGAATGATGAAGTAGGAGTGTTAAACTGATTAAAGTTATTTGTTTGATTTTGTTGGAATCCGCCTTGTGTGCTTGGTTCGTTTGCAGGGCGTTGTTCAGTAACGTTACGTGATTCTAACAATGAGAAGTTCTCAGCTAGCACTTCAGTTACATAAACTTTTTGGCCTTGTTGGTTATCATAGCTACGAGTTTGAATACGTCCTTCAATTCCTACTAGTGAGCCTTTACGAGTGAAATTCGCAAAGTTCTCTGCAGCTTTACTCCACATTACACAGTTGATAAAGTCTGTTTCACGTTCACCATTTTGATTTTTGAAACGACGTTCAACTGCAACCGTGAAAGTAGCATAAGCAGTTCCGCTTGAAGTATAACGTAAATCAACGGCACGTGTTAAGCGTCCAACTAATACAACATTATTAATCATTTAATTCTTACTCCTTTCAAGATTTATGTTTACTTATAATAAACAATTATGCTTCTAATTTAACGATCATGTGACGTAAGATGTCATTGTTGATTTTCGCTAAACGGTCGAATTCATCGATTGCAGCAGCATCTTCAGCAGTGATGTTCACTAAGTGATAGATACCTTCTTGGAAATCTTTAATTTCGTATGCAAAACGACGTTTCGCCCAGTCTTTAGATTCAACAACAACTGCTCCGTTGTCTGTTAAAACAGCATCAAATCTTGCAACCAATTCAGCTTTAGCAGCTTCATCGATGTTTGGACGGATGATATATAAAATCTCGTATTTTGATGTTTGACTCATTGACTGTCACCTCCTTATGGACTTTTGGCCTACTGAATTTTCAGTAAGCAAGGAGAGTATCATTTCTAATACTCACGTTCAATCATTATAGCAAACAAAGCTATAGAATGCAACAGAAATCCGCGCTGCAGAGGTGCTCAGGAAAGTTTGCAAGGAGCAGCCCAGTAGTAAAAAAGTTTCGATATATCATATCTGATATGAAACATATATGTTACAATTAGTTTATAAAGGAATTAGGGGGGAAAAGAGAAAATGGTGGATTATTTAAAGCGGCTTTTTGACCGTCTTGACGCGAAATATGAGACTTTTAGGGATGATTTTGAGGCAGAATATTTCCTTCAAAAAAATGCCTTAGCGATGATCAGACTCAGGCACGACTCTGGACTGACTCAAACGGAATTCGCTAGAAACGCCGGTATGACGCAAGGAAATCTATCTAGACTCGAAAAAGGAAAGTATAATCCTACGCTTAATTATCTTCAAAAAATTGCGAGTAAAAATGGGTATGATTTAGAAATTCGTTTTAAGAAAAAGAAGCGATAAATACGATGAAATCAACAAAAACAGCTCCTACAGCCAAAAAACTGTAGGAGCTCTTATTTTTTAAAAATTATCCCCAAACTTCATGAACGATTTCGTCGATCAATTTTAATTTATCCCATTGGGCTTCAATCGTTAAGATATTACCTTCTTCTGTAGAAGAAAACCCACATTGAGGGCTGAGGCATAATTGTTCAAGTGGAACATATTGACTTGCTTCTTTAATACGAGCAATGACTTCACCTTTATCTTCTAGGTCCCCTGATTTAGAAGTAATTAAACCAAGAACGACTTTTTGGTCTTTAATATAGCGAAGTGGAGTAAAGTCACCCGCACGGTCACTATCATATTCCAAGAAGAATCCATCCACACGGCAATGACCAAATAGCGTCTTCGCCACTGGTTCATAACCACCGCTAGAGAACCATGTTGAGCGGAAGTTTCCGCGGCAAATATGCATATTCACCACTAAGTCTTCTGGTTTCCATTCAATCACACGGTTTAAGACATCTACATAGTCACGAGCGATTTGTTCGAGGTCAAATCCACGTGCTTCGTATGCTTCACGCTTATCTAACGCACAGAATTCTCCCCAGCTAGTGTCGTCTAATTGAATATTGCGGCATCCTAAGTCGTAGAAGCATTGTAGCGCCTTACGGTAAGCTTTCACCACATCATCATAGAAGAGGGCTTCATTGTCTTTATAGCGCTCAATTGGCACATAGTTTTTCTCACGAACTTGCGTAATCAAATGCAACATACTTGGTGAAGGAATCGTTAATTTCACCGGTGTATCGCCAGCGTGCTGTTTTAAGAATTTGAAGTGTTTTATGAATGGATGATTTTCAGAGAAATCAACCTTTCCAACAATACGTAATGTTTTTGGCTTCACATCTTTATCTTTGAATTGAACAGAGAAGTGGTCTACTTCAACCAATTCAACCCCATCTAAGTTTTCTAAGAAATCTAAGTGCCAGAATGCACGACGGAATTCTCCGTCAGTGACAGATTTGAGGCCGAGTTCTTTTTCTTTCTCGATTAGGGCGATGATTTCTTCGTTTTCAACGCGTTCGAGTTCTTCAGCAGTGATTTCTCCTGCACTAAATTTCGCACGGGCTTCTTTTAGACGTTCAGGACGTAAGAAACTTCCTACGTGATCCAGTCTAAAGGGCGCTTTTTGACAACAGCTACAGTTTTCGTGATTTGACATCTGTTTTCCTCTTTTCGTTTATTCAGCTTCTGGTAAGTAGGCAATGGCGCGAACAGGTGACCCTGGAGTACGTTTCCAGTTTGGATATGAAATTGAAATCACAGCACCCACTGCAGGAACTTGGTCAAGGTTTGCTAATACTTCGACTTGGAAGATGTTTTGGCTTAATAAGTAGTATTCGTTTGTTAAACCATGCGCTGCTGCATGAACACCTGAGTCTGTATCTAATGTTTCATGACCAACGGCTTTCACATGACGTTCGTGAATTAAAAATTCAAGAGCATCTTTTGCCCAACCTGGTGTATGTTGAACGTCGTTTTCGTCTAAATTACGAACTTCGTCTTGGCTTGGCCAGCGATGTGACCAGTCACTACGGAATGCAACAAAGGCACCTGGTTCGATTTGTCCGTATTCTTCTTCAAATGCTAAAATATCTGCTTTTGTTAATTCGAAGTTTGGATTTTCGGCTACTTCTTTTGAACGGTCGATAACGTAAAGTGGTAATAATAAATCTTTCAAATCGATTTCATCGAGGAAGCGTCCGCCTTCATAGAAGTGGCAAGGTGGGTCGATATGCGTACCGTATTGTGTAACTACGGATAGTTGTTGGACGTGGAATCCATCTTTTAATGTAAATAAATCTTTTTGTTCCAATGCTGGTAGAGCAGGGAAGTGAGGGCTATCGGCATCAATTTGATGGCTTAAGTTTACCCATTTTGCTTGTTTTAATGTTTCATAAGCTTGTGCTAATTGTTGTTGAAATGTTGACATAGTTTTCATCCTTTCTAAATAGGGGAAGGCTGTGGTTCAAAAGTCATTCTCCCCACAGCCTTTTTGTTTGTTTTATAATGTGAGGATTATTCTCCCCAAACCTCACGAGCGATTTCTGAAATCAATGCAATTTTCTTCCATTGATCTTCTTCTTTAATGACATTTCCTTCTTCTGTTGAAGCAAATCCACATTGAGTACTTAAGTATAAGTTTTCAAGTGGCACATATTGGCTTGCTTCTTTAATACGAGCGATGACTTCATCTTTGTCTTCTAAGTCGGCAAATTTTGAAGTTAAGAGTCCTAAAACGACTTTCTTCTCGTTACCTACTTTGGCAAGTGGCTTGAAGTCGCCGGCACGGTCTGTATCGTATTCTAAGTAGTACGCGTTTACGTGTTCGCCTGCTAATAGCTCGTCTTCTACTTTTTCGTATCCCCCTTGAGAAATCCAAGTAGAGTGGAAGTTTCCGCGGCAAACGTGTGTATTCACTACTAAGTCTTTTGGTAATGCATCAAGAACTGAGTTGTTTAATTGTAAGGCACGACCAGCGAAGTCACGACGAACTTCTTCAAGTGGACGGCTATCATTGAAACGTTTAGAAAAACCATCGTCTGCTAAAGCGCCCCATGTACAGTCGTCAAATTGAAGGGTACGAAGGCCTTCGTTGTATAAGTCTGTAATCACATCGACATATGCGTTTTTAATCGCTTCAAACAGCTCTTTTTCTGTTGGATATACTGCTTTCCATGCTGCAATATGTTCAGGTGTACGGATTAATTCGAAATAGAATTGTGATGGAGAAGGGATTGTGAATTTCACAATAACATCTTCATCTTTCACTAAGTCACGTAAGAATTTGAAATGTTCTACGAATGGATGGTTATGTCCATCGATTGGAGCAGTTAATGTTGATGTATCGGCTTTTGTTTCGATACCGTTAAATTTATAACCATGTTCTCCGACAGTATGTTCCACACCATTGAATCCCCAGAAGAAGTCAAGGTGCCAGTAAGCACGGCGGAATTCGCCGTCTGTAACGCCTTTTAAGCCAGCAGCGATTTGTTTTTGAACAATCTCGCGAATCGTTTTATCTTCTACTGCTGTTAATTCTTCGCGTGTAATTTCGCCGTTTGCAAATTTTGCGCGTGCTTCTACTAATTCTTTTGGACGTAAGAAACTTCCTACGTGGTCTACTCTAAATGGTGCTTGTTTTGTCATAAATTTATTTCTCCAATCTATCTTCGAATTGTTCCCTTAGAACATTATTCTCCCCAAACCTCACGGGCGATTTCTGAAATCAATGCGATTTTCTTCCATTGATCTTCTTCTGTAAGGATGTTTCCTTCTTCTGTTGAAGCAAATCCACATTGTGTACTTAAGTATAAGTCTTCTAGTGGAACGTACTGACTTGCTTCTTTAATACGAGCAATGACTTCATCTTTGTCTTCTAATTTTCCTGATTTAGAAGTGAGAAGCCCTAGAACGACTTTCTTACCATTGTTTACTTTAGCTAGTGGCTTGAAGTCGCCGGCACGGTCTGTATCGTATTCTAAGTAGTATGCATGTACGTTTTCATCCTCGAATAATGCGTCACTCACTGAATCATAGCCACCTGAACTTGCCCAAGTTGAGTGGAAGTTCCCACGGCATACGTGAGTGTTCACTGTTAAATCTTCTGGTAAATCTTCTAGAATTCCGTTGTTTAATTCTAAGAATTCACGTTTGTGTTCTCTTCTTAATTCTTCAGGTGTTAAATGACTTTCTTTTGAGATGATGTTTAAGAAGTTATCATCTACGATAACACCCCATGTACAGTCATCGATTTGTAAGAGACGGCAACCTGCATCGTATAATTCTTTAATCACTTGTCTGTAAGCAGCAATGATATCTTTAAAGAGTTCTTCTTTTGAAGGGTATACTGAGAAAGTTTGCTCAATATGCTCTGCGTCACGAATCAATTCAAAGTAGAATTGCGCTGGTGCAGGAATTGTTTGTTTTACGATGAAATCTTCATCCTCGAATTGTTTTAAGAATTTGAAGTGTTCTACGAATGGGTGATTTTCACCAGTGATTTTTCCAACGACATCTGCTGAGTCAGGTTTTGTAATTTCATCGTGGAATTGGTATCCAATTTTCGCTTGCGTATGTTCCACTCCGTTTAATCCCCAGAAGAAATCTAGGTGCCAGTATTGGCGACGGAATTCGCCGTCTGTGAATCCTTTTAATCCAGCTTTCTTTTGTTGTTCGACTAACTTTTCGATGGCTTTATCTTCGACGGCTGTTAATTCCTCGCGTGTAATTTCACCTTTTACAAATTTTTCTTTTGCTTCTACTAATTCCTTTGGACGTAAGAAACTTCCTACGTGATCGACTCTAAATGGTGCTTGTAATTTTGACATTGTACATTCCTCCTATAAATAAAAAATCCTCACAGTATCGCTACTGCAAGGACGAAATTATCGTGTTACCACCTTGTTTTGTAGAATCCTCACGAATCCTACCTTTTCGAGTACGCACACTGGGTGTTATACTCTACAGCTATAATGGGCTACCCATTTACGTCTAATGATTCGACGTAAAATCACTCCGAGGCCATCTTCAAAAACTCAATTTCATCTCTTCCCACCAACCGAGACTCTCTTAGCAAATCTTATTTTCTACTCACCTGTTCTTTGTGATGTCTTATGAACATGCTCTTAGGATAACAGAGAACAAACCGCATAGCAATAGGTTTTCTTATACCGTTTTTCTATCGTTCGTTATAACTATTAGCTATATACTGTAAAATACCTATAAAACTAGTTATAAAAAAGACTTAGAGACAATCTCTAAGTCTTTAAAATTTATTCAGAATCGACTAATTCATGTAATTTTTTCTTATAGTAGAATGTTGCAAAAATCGATAAACCGAGAATCACTACAACGTACGCAATTGTAATGAACCAAACAAAAGTACGATTCCATTCTGGTAAGTGAATTAATAAATAAATCGCTCCGAAGATAAATCCGAAGAGAACCCCGACAAAAATGATCGACTTCACTCCGCTACGCATACGGTTTAAGAGTTCAATGACATTCGTCCACGTTGGCGTAAAGAGCTTCAAGTCTCTCGCGTATCCCCAACGGCTTAGCCCTAGACTGATAATTCCCCATGAGAGAATGATACCCAAGGTCATATAAATCGGTAAGCGAAGCACCGTACAAATGACCGTCATAAGAATAACCGGAATCGCAGACTGAATCGCAAAGAGAATCCAGAATTTACGTTCCAAAAATTGATGCATATCGAATGGAAGAACTTTTAAATAATAATAGTTTTCCCGCTCGAGCGAAATTCCGACCGCTACTAAGTTATTTCCTCCTGTATTGAAGAATGCAATGAAGGTAATAAGCATCGCAAATGGTAAGAAAGTATTTAGATTTAGGAGGTTCATAAAACTAAATCCTGTAGGACCACCCGAAAAACTTAAAACTGTTGGAAGAAGCAAGAGATACGGTAATATTCCTGCAGCAATAATCGTTTGCGTTAATACAGAACCTTCCATTAATTGACGAAGTGTATAGCGAATCATGAATTTTGTTGAAAGCTTGTTGCCATCTAACTCCATTTCTTTTACACGTTCGACTTTTACTTTCGAAGATGATGTTTGCGAAACAGCTTGATAGAAGTTTGGCAATACAATGAACTTCACGAGTAGTAAAATTGCCACAAATGCTAAAATCACTAATCCAATCATCGGATAAACACTCATATCGAATGGATTTAAAATCGCATTATAGAAGGCAAGTACTGGTTGGAGGAAAAGTGGCATTTCTCCTGTTAAAAAAGTATTCACCACGGATTTTGACAAAATCATTTGATAGCCAATAACGGCCCCAAGAGAAATCACAAAAATTAAAACATTTGCAATCACGGATTGATATTTTCTAAAGAGCGGAATCTTCGCTAGGAAGAAGCAGAGAAGAAACATCAATACGTAAACAGTCGCACTGAGTACAAGTGCCCCGATTAAGGCAATTGGAATCGTAAGGAGGAAGTTCCCCCCTGAAAAATACACATGGATTCCAAATAGCATTACGATTGGAAGAAATCCTTGCAATGTAGCCACTACAATCGAAAGGCTCTTCCCAAGAACGACTTCTAATTCCGTAAAGGCATAAGGTAAATACGATTCGAAATCTTTACTTTCATAAAAGACATTGTAAACAGCGGGTAAAGCTTGCGAAATTAAAATCATCAAGAATAAGAAAACCGTACTCGCAAATTGAAGTGGAGGGTATGAACGTCCCGAAATCGCTCCAGGAATTCCAAATAAAGCTCCAAACATCACCGCAAATAGTAATTGCTGCATCAATGTTTTCATCGCAACATTCACCGGTTTCGATGGATTTTTAGCCTGTTTCTTTCGATAATTTTGTAATTGTGCCGGTTGCGTCGCAAAAATTAAATTGGTCTTCACCAGCGTAAGAATTCGATTAAACCGCATGTGAATCCACTCCTTCTTGTCTACCGGCTAGTGATAAGTAGATTTCTTCAAGCGTGCTTTCTGGTTGTTGGCCTTTCAACTCTTGAATCGTACCGTAGAAGAGTAGTTTTCCTTTTTTCAAAATGGCAATCTTATCGCAAAGTTGTTCTGCTACTTCTAAAACGTGTGTCGAGAAGAGAACGGTATTGCCTTTATCGGCATGTTCGCGCATTAATTTCTTCAAGTCATAAGAAGCTTGTGGGTCAAGACCTGTCATTGGTTCATCGAGTACCCAAATTTCAGGATCTGATAAAAGCGCGCCGATAACGAATACCTTTTGACGCATCCCGTGTGAGAACGAATCAATGACTTCATAGCGATGTCCTTCGAAATCAAATAATTCTAGTAAATAAGCAAGACGGCTTTCTACTTCGTCTAGAGTCATGCCATAAGAAGAAGCGACTAATTCCCAAAATTCATTCGCTGTTAAGCGTAGGAATAGGTCTGGACTATCAGCCACATACCCAATTTTTTCTTTAATGGCTAGACGATTAGATGACAATTCTTGTCCATCCACAATAATTTCTCCGCTTGTTGGATGAATGACGCTCACGAGTGATTTAATCGTGGTTGATTTACCAGCCCCGTTATGTCCGATTAATCCAATAATTTTTCCACTTTCAATTGTTAAGTTAAGTCCATCTAAAGCGACGGTTTGATCATATACTTTTGATACATTACGAAATTCAATCATATTTATTCCTCCTTATGGATTATTCCATCCTTATTGTACCACTAAAAATTCTAAAAAATAGTACTTTTTTGCGTAAAAAGAGTATTTTTTTGCTAAAAAGCTTTACATTCGATTACTACGAATCCTTACGGATATCTTCATAATAGTGGTAATAGGGCACCGGTTCGAGCCTAGGGTCTCTCACCTTTAAAGCCTCAAAGAGGGAGTAAGACCAAAGATAAAAAAGGATTCACAGTGTGAATCCTTTTTGCTTTGTAGTCTTACCCCCGCAAAGCTGATTAGGATTAAGCAAATCACAAGTGATGAAGCTTAATCCAATCAGCTACTGCGTCTAACTCTATAAGTTTTTTTAGTTAAAAATAAATTCCTAACTCCCTCTAATTCGCATTTAATGCCATCCCCCATTACCACTATTATAGAATCCGTATGATTCTTCGTAATCTTAATGAGTGCTTTTATGACTCTTTTTAACAAAATTAAGATATAAATGAGTAAACAAAAAAGCCATCATTTGATGGCTTTTTGCTTACTGATTATTCGTTTTCTTCGTCAACTAATTGTTGCGCAAAGTCTTTCATATTGCCTTTGATGGCTTCATCTGAAAGAGATGCCGTTGGTGTTTCTGTTGCTACTGTTTCAGCAGTTGCCTCAGTCACATCTTCTGTTTCTTCTTCGCGGTCTACAATCGCTAATGAACTTACAATCGCATCTTGATCAAGACGCATCATACGAACTCCAAGTGCGCCACGGCCTGTTTGAGACACGTCTTCGGCATGGAATCTGATGATAACCCCTTTATTCGTCATGATGAGTAAGTCTTCGTCTCCAGTTACCGTACGTAGGCAGACAAGTGGTCCATTTTTCTCGGTAATACGAAGTGTACGAACCCCTTTCACGCCACGGCCTTTCAATGCGTATTCAGAAGCTGCTGTACGTTTTCCGTACCCTTTCTCGCTGACCACTAATACTTCACGGTCTGGCGTTAAAATATCCATTCCGATAACATAGTCGCCGTCACGTAGAGAAACCCCACGTACACCTGAAGCGGTACGACCCATCGCACGAACTTTATCTTCATGGAAGCTTACAGCATTACCATGATACGTTCCGAGGATGATACCATCATTTCCGCTTGTCACTACTACACGGATGAGTTCATCATCTTCGCGTAATTGGATGGCACGTAGACCATTTGTACGGATATTCTTGAATTCTGATAGACGAACACGTTTGACGGTTCCACGTAATGTTGTGAAGAACAAGTAACGTTCTGATTCATCTAATTCTGGAACACTGATAATCGCTTGAATTTTCTCAGCCGAATCAATGTTTAATAAGTTGATGACTGGTAATCCTTTTGCAGTACGGCTATATTCAGGAATTTCATACCCTTTTGCTTGGTAAACTTTCCCTGTATTCGTAAAGAAGAGGAGTGAATCGTGTGTTGAACATGAAATCATGTTTTCCACGTAGTCATCATCATGGACGCTCATTCCTTGAACCCCACGTCCTCCACGGCGTTGTGCCTTGAATTCAGTGTTGGCAAGACGTTTGATATATCCATTCTTCGTTAATGTAATCACGACATCTTCTTGTTCGATTAAATCTTCATCTTCAAGGCTTAATGCTTCTCCGACTAATAATTCTGTACGACGAGGATTGTCGAAACGTTGTTGGATTTCAAGAAGCTCTTGTTCGATGATTTCGTAACGAAGTTCTTCGCTCGCTAATACTTTTTCTAAGTATTGGATGGTTGCTTGTAATTCGTTGTATTCTGCATCGATTTTCTCGCGTTCTAATCCTGTTAAACGAACCATACGCATATCAAGAATCGCTTGTGCTTGTTTATCACTTAAGCCGTATTCATTCATGAAGCGGTCTTTAGCGATATCTCCACTTGCTGAACTTCTTAAGATGGCCACAATCGCATCGATATGGTCTAAAGCGATTTGTAACCCTTCTAAGATGTGAGCGCGGTCTTCAGCTTTTTTCTTATCGAATAAGCTACGACGACGAACCACTTCTTCTTGGTGATCTAAGTAGTGGCGTAAAATTTCTTTTAAGCTCAATACTTTTGGCTCTTGATTTACAATCGCAAGCATATTGAATCCGAAGTTTGATTGTAATGGTGTTAATTTGTATAAATTATTTAATACAACGGATGCGGAAACATCACGACGCACTTCAATCACGACACGCATTCCCACACGGTCAGATTCATCGTTTAAGTAAGTAATTCCTTCGATTTTCTTCTCGTGGTGTAATTGTGCGATACGTTCTACTAAACGCGCTTTATTTACCATATATGGTAATTCAGTGATGATGATGCGTTCTTTTCCGTTTTTCAATTCTTCGATTTGTACGCGTCCACGAACCGTAATTGATCCGCGTCCTGTTTCGTACGCACGACGAATTCCAGATTTACCTAAGACAATTCCTCCAGTTGGGAAGTCAGGTCCAGGGAGAGCTTCCATCAATTCAGTAGTGGTCACATCAGGGTTCTTCATTAATAAGTGAAGAGCAGAGATGACTTCCGCTAAGTTATGTGGTGGAATATTCGTTGCCATCCCTACGGCAATCCCTGTTGCACCGTTGACTAATAAGTTTGGAATACGTGCTGGTAATACTTCCGGTTCACGTTCTGTTGAATCGTAGTTATCACGGAAATTAATCGTATCTTTGTTAATATCGCGAAGCATTTCAAGAGCAATTTTACTCATACGAGCCTCTGTATAACGCATCGCAGCAGCTCCGTCTCCATCGACAGAACCAAAGTTACCGTGACCATCGATTAATGGGTAACGGTATGAGAAATCTTGTGCCATACGAACCATGGCATCGTAAATTGCAGAGTCACCGTGTGGGTGATATTTACCCATTACGTCCCCGACAATACGCGCAGATTTTTTATGCGGTTTGTCCGGTGTCACTCCAAGTTCACTCATTCCATATAAAATACGACGGTGTACTGGTTTTAATCCATCGCGCACATCTGGTAGGGCACGCGATACAATAACACTCATCGAATACTCTAGAAATGATTTACGCATCGTTTGTACTAAATCAGTTGATTCAAAAGTTTCTTCAAAGTGTTTCACTTCTTCAGACATAATTCGTCTCCTTTTCTATTCTTCTCTTCAAATTCGATTACTGGATTAGATATCTAAATCTTCCATATTGATGTATTTCGCATTGCTTTCAATGAATTCACGACGTGGTTCTACACGGTCGCCCATCAAGATATCTAAAATTTGATCCGCTTCTGCAGCATCTTCCACAGTTACTTGTAACATTGAACGGTTTTCAGGGTTCATGGTTGTTTCCCATAATTGTTCCGCATCCATTTCCCCAAGACCTTTGTATCGTGATAATTGTGGTTTTGGATGTGCTGGTAATTCTTTTAGTTTCGCTTCTAACTCTTCATCATTTTGAATGTAGTATTCATTTTTCCCTTGTTTCAATTTGTAAAGAGGTGGTTGCGCGATGTAAATATATCCAGCTTCCACTGCAGGGCGCATATAACGATAGAAAAGAGTAATGAGCAATGTACGGATGTGACTTCCATCGACATCGGCATCGGTCATGATGACTAATTTTTGGTAACGAGCTTTCGATAAGTCAAAATCTCCACCAAAACCAGTTCCCATCGCTGTAAAGAGCGAACGAATTTCTTCGTTGGCTAAAATTTTATCGAGTGTTGCTTTTTCAACGTTCAAGATTTTCCCGCGGATTGGTAAAATCGCTTGGAAATGACGTGAACGTCCTTGTTTTGCTGAACCACCCGCAGAGTCCCCTTCGACGATGAATAATTCAGAAATCGTTGGGTCATTGCTTGAGCAGTCTGCTAATTTCCCTGGTAAGTTTGAAATTTCTAAACCAGATTTCTTACGAGTTACTTCACGGGCACGTTTTGCAGCAAGACGTGCTTTCGAAGCTAAAATCCCTTTTTCGACAATCTTACGTGCGACTTGAGGGTTTTCCATTAAGAATTTATCGAAGTGCGTCGCAAACAGACGGTCTGTAATCGTACGTGCTTCAGAGTTTCCTAATTTCGTTTTTGTTTGTCCTTCGAACTGTGGATCAGGGTGTTTGATCGAAATAACGGCTGTTAACCCTTCACGGACATCTTCACCGCTTAGTTTTTCTTCGTTTTCTTTCATCAATTTTTGACGACGCGCGTAATCATTAATCACACGTGTTAAGGCCGTCTTCATCCCTGATTCGTGAGTACCACCTTCATAAGTGTGGATATTATTCGTGAAGCTGAGAAGGTTTGTATGGTAGCCAGTAGTGTATTGCATCGCTACTTCTACTTGAATGCCATCTTGTTCGCCTTCTACATAAATTGGCTCTTCGAATAACACTTGTTTTGATTTATTCAGGTGTTCTACATAGCTCTTAATCCCGCCTTCGTAGCAGAACGATTTTTTAACAGGTTCTTCTGGACGGAAATCCGTAATCGTTAATTTTAATCCTTTGTTCAAGAACGCTAATTCACGCACACGGTTGGCTAATTTATCAAAATCAAAGACGGTTGTTTCTTGGAAGATTTCTGGGTCTGGTACGAAATAAACGCTTGTACCGTGTTTATCTGTTTTCCCAATAATTTTTAAATCTTCTAATACGGCACCACGGCTATAAGATTGCTCGTAAATGTTGCCATCTTTAAATACTTGAACGGTTAATTCTGTTGAAAGAGCATTTACAACAGAAGCCCCAACCCCGTGAAGACCCCCAGAAACTTTATAGCCTCCGCCGCCGAATTTACCACCGGCGTGAAGCACTGTAAATACAGTTTCTACTGCAGGACGACCTGTTTTTTCTTGAATATCGACCGGAATCCCACGACCATCATCGGTTACGCGAATATGGTTTTCTTTCGTGATTTCGATTTCGATATGTGTCGCAAACCCAGCCAACGCTTCGTCGATTGAGTTATCCACGATTTCCCAAACAAGGTGGTGCAACCCAGCACTACTTGTTGAACCAATATACATCCCAGGACGTTTACGAACAGCTTCGAGTCCTTCTAATACTTGAATCTGACTGGCATCATATTGCGCAGCTAATTCAGCTTTGTTTTCTTCTGTCATATGCTAATTCTCACTCTCCGTTTTTAAAATAGTTCCTTTTTCAATCGGTATTACGACTGGTTCATTAATAAATTGTTGCTTAATCCCATCTAGGCTTGTTGTGGTAATAAAGGTTTGCACTTTATTTTCAATGGCCTTAATTAGATGGGTTTGTCTATCATCATCGAGTTCGGACAATACGTCATCTAATAATAGAAGAGGATACTCACCCGTCGATAATTTCATCAATTCGATTTCCGCAAGCTTTAAACTGAGAACGGTCGAACGTTGCTGCCCTTGCGAACCGTACGTTTGAACCGGAATCTCATTCAAATAAAAAATCAAATCGTCACGGTGCGGTCCAATCAGCGTTGTGGCTTGATCCGCCTCACGAGTTTGATTCTTCTTGAATTGATCGATATAGATTTCTTTCATTTGCGAAGGGGTTAACCCATCCTCCAACGGAATCGTTGCTTGATACGAAACCGAGAATTTCTCACGACCAAGCGATAACTGGTCATGAATCGGAATGGCTAAAGCCTCCAATTGCTTCATAAAATCGAGACGATGAAAGACGATTTTACTTGCTAACTCGCTTAACATCTCGCTTAAAACCTCTAAGTATTCGTCCGGCTGCTTTTTCTTAATCGCTAGCTGCTTCAAATACGTATTCCGTTGTTTTAAGACGCGATTATATTCCACTAAATCATAGAGGTAGAGGGAACTCATTTGTCCAAGTTCCATATCCACGAATTTACGTCTGTTTTGCGGAGACCCTTTGACAAGCGTGAGGTTCTCTGGGGCAAATAGAATGACATTCAAGTTTCCAAGGTAGGAACTCAGTCGTTTTTGCTCCAAATAATTCACTTTCGCGATTTTTCCTTTTTTAGAAAATTGCAATTCTAAATTCGTCTTTGTCGCTGTTTTTTCAACGGTCCCTTTAATCGTCGCAAACTCTTTTTTCCATCCAATCAGTTCTTTGTCGTTTGTAGTGCGATGGCTCTTTGTCATCGCCAAGGCATAAATCGACTCCATCAGGTTGGTTTTCCCTTGTGCATTTTCACCAATAAAAACATGCACACCGTCTGTGAACTCTAGTTGGACAGATTCATAATTACGAAAGTTTTGTAATTGTAAATTAGTCAGCTTCATGCGTCATGTGTGTTCAAATCATTTTCATCCGATTTCATTTCTTTCACAATAAAAATACCTTCATCAGGTATTTCGACACGTGTATTCGGATATAATTTTCTACCACGTCGATTTTCTAACTCTCCATCTACAAAAACAGTATATTCTTGCAGGTACCATTTTGCTTGTCCGCCCGTTGTAATGACGTCAATATGTTTTAAAAATTGCCCTAATGTAATGTACTCATCAGAGATCGATACGATAGTTGTCATGAACTTCCTCTTTTCTAATGGATATTGGTGAGAACTCCATTAAACTCATGCATGCTCACATATTTTTAAGTAGAATAACTCTACAATATTATACAATTTTTACACGCTTTTCGCAAAGAAATTGCAAAATTTAGGGGGTTATTTCAATTTTTAGTCAAAATCAACAAAAAAGCCTAAAAAAACAAAAAACAAAATTTAAGGGGATTTTTTCAAAAATTGAAAGTTTTGACCCAAAAATTACCCCAAAATCGTGCTGTCCAAAATTCACTTATAAGTGAATTTCGGGCAAAAGCAAAAATAGAATTAAAAATAAAAAACTCGAGCCTTCAAAATGAAATGATATGCTCCCTCTAAAGTAGACACTTAAAAAAGTAAACTACTTTAGAGGGGGC
>CALHVK010000009.1 GCA_938039195.1 uncultured Carnobacteriaceae bacterium | reverse complement strand
CTTTCACGCGCTTCCCTCGCTTTCCATTCTTTCCCTTCATTGTAACAGACGAGCCAACCCCTTCGCAAAAAGAATGTCTGTAGTGTGCTTCGACCCATTCGAACGAATTAAACTATTTGAGAAACTCTCCTCGCAAAACAAAGACAAGATCACTTCAAATCCTTGCGGATTTTCCGTAATCTTGTCTGCACTCTTTATTCAATTTCTGCCTTAGTTTTTCGTTCGAGCTAGCTTCTACACTTTTTGAAGGCTTGCTCGTCTGTTACACTGCGAGAAACATATGAACGCATGTCACGTCCCTTCATCACCGCACCCCTGCAGCGACGATTTTTCCTGCACCCAACTCTTATTTCTCTTCTCCCTTTCTTTCGAATGAAGGCAAGATCCACATTAGTTATCTACCTAATTGTTCTTTCATTTTATCTAGAAATTGATTTAATTCCTTCTGAACTTTCTGTAATAACTCTTTTTCTTGAGAGTCAGTTAATTTAACTTCTTTCCTCGTATTATCTTTTCCAATCGTATGGTAGCTTGAATAAATGATATTCCATTCTTTATCTAAAAAGAAAGTCCCGTTTATTTTCTTTCCATCATCCACCGTTGAAAAAAGAACAAGTATTTCGCTATCATCAGGACTTGGAACTCGTACTTTTAAATTCAATTCTCCATCCATTTCAAGCATATCGATACCACCTAAACGTCTAATAACTGAGTCTGATGGGATTCCATATCCTGCTTCTCTAATTTTGTCCGCATTACGATTTCTTAGCACGTTGGCAATCAATTCAATTTTATTATTAGATGAAAAATCTGGAATTACCTCATCCTCATGAAATAACCAATAGCCAAAACCTATCACTGCGATTATTAGCAGTATCACTCCTGCTTTCTTTTTAGAAATCGACATTCTATTAGCACCCCTACTCACTTTTTTAATCCATCATTCCTTGAAGTAACCCAATTATACTACACGGTCTCCACCTTCCGCAGGATTCTTATGATAATCTTTCCATATCCTTTTTTATCTCCCTTTCTTTCGAATAAAGGCAAGATCTACATTAGTTATCTACCTAATTGTTCTTTCATTTTATCTAGAAATTG
>CALHVK010000008.1 GCA_938039195.1 uncultured Carnobacteriaceae bacterium | reverse complement strand
GAGACCCTAAGATTGAATGGAATTCAATTATTTAGCAGCTTCACCATTATTAGATAGTAATTCTACTTGTTCCCATCCAGTTTCTTTACCTTGAGCAATATTCACGTATTTCACACGTTTGTTTACTGCTTGTAATGAGTAAGTGTTGAAACGTGGAATTTGGAATGGATTTTCGAATACGAATTTTTGCCATTGTTTGAATAATTCAACACGTTTAGCTGGGTCGAATGAAGCTTCTGAAGCAATTTCACTAATTAATTTAGTGTGTTCATCGTTCACATAGTGTGAGAAGTTGAAACGAGCCATTGGTCCGTATAATCCATCTGGGTCAGGGTTGTAACCAATTGTGAATCCACCTAACCACATATCGAAGTCATCCGCATATGTCGTTAATTTTTCAGCGTATGCGTTAAATTCTAATGCACGGCCGTTTAATAACTCTACGCGTAGACCAACATTTTTCCACCATTCGATATATTGTTGAATAACAGCGTCATCTGTTACGCTACCAGCTGGAACTAATAATGTGATTGTTAATGGTTTACCTTCTTTGTCTTCTACATAACCATCGCCATCAGTATCTTTGTATCCTGCATCAGCTAAGATTTTCTTAGATTCTTCTGGGTTATATGTGAATCCTGGAACTTCTGATTTATCTGCATAGATTTCACCAAAGAATGGTGTTAATAATGTATTTGCAGCGATACGTAACCCTTGGTAAGTTTCGTTAGCTACTTGTTCATTATCTAATGCATAAGCAATTGCTTTACGTAAAGCAGGATCACTCATCTTCTTACCAGGTTCAAATACGTGTTCACCTTTATCTTTGTCAAAGTGACCCATGTTGAAACCAACATAAGAAATACTGTTTGTAATGTTACCAATTAATGTGATATTTGATAAATCTTTATAAGTATCATATTGATCTGCAGGCATTGCAGCAAAGTCATATTTACCAGCTTTCACTTCTTGAACGATTGAGTCTGGAGATACAACATCCGCTTTTAAGCCGTCTACTTTTGGTTCACCTTTATAGTAGTATGGGTTTTTTTTGAATGTTACAGATTCACCAGGAACTACTTTATCAACGATGAATGGTCCGTTACCTACAACTTTTGTACGTGCAGCATCTGAAGCTACAGCTTGATCATAAGTCATACCTTGGAAGATATGTTTTGGCATGATATTTCCCATAATCGCATTTCCACCTTTTTCTAAAGCTGGATACACTTCTTTCAAGTGAATGACAACTGTTTGGTCATCCACTTTTTCAAGACCTGAGATTTTATCTGCTTTTCCTTCATGGAATTCTTCCATACCAACGATGTTTGCAGCATTTTCATCGTAACGAACACCGTTGTAGTCTTTATTACCGATGAATTCATAAGTGAAGATATAGTCATCAATTGTTAATGGTTGGCCGTCAGACCATTTGTAGTCTTTAGAACGTAATTTTAAGGTTACAGTTTTCTTATCTCTATCTAAAGTGAATTCCATCATACCGCCATCTTTTTTGATGCGTTGGTTTGCATCGTATTCGAATAAGTTTGCAAACGCAAAATCTTCTAATTGACCGTCTGAATTATCTATTGATAGTAATGGGTTGATTAACCCTTTAAATGGTGATGCAGATACGATGGCATAGTTAATTGTTCCGCCTTTTACGACTGTCCCTTCATTTGTTACTTCAGTTGAGAATTTACGTTCTGATGCTTTCGCAGCAGACTCCCCACCAGCGTTATTCGCTTTGTTGTTATTACATGCAGCTAAAGTTACTAATGAAGCAGCACCTAATAAACCAGCAATTGCTTTTTTGTTCATGTGTTTCCCTCCAAATTGGATTGATATTAGAATAACTTAAATAATACTCCCATTCCCACCTTACTGCAACCTTTATTCCACTTTCTCATCAACTTTTTACCGAACTATCATTTATTCTTAATTACAAAAATCGCTTTATTATCACGTTTTAAACACATTACACGACATTTGTCTATAAATAAAGGACAATCATTTCTTCATTTTTCTGAAATCCCCTATACTATCAACGTTTCTAGGAGAACGACAAAAAAGCCGGAAGTTTTTACTTCCGGCTTTTCCATTTTCTTATTGATGAGTTGCAATATAATTCACTGCATCTCCAATTGTTGTAATGTTTTCTGCATCTTCGTCAGAAATTTGAACACCAAATTCGTCTTCTAATTCCATAACTAATTCCACAACATCTAGTGAATCTGCTCCTAAGTCTTGTTGGAATGTCATGCCTTCCGTTACTGTTTCTACGTCAACGCTAAAGCGGTTCGCAATTAGTTGAGCTACTTTATCAAAAACTTCTTGATTTGACATAACTCTCTCTCCCTTCTCATTAAGGTTCTATATTCGGTACTGCACCATTTCGGGCAGATCCTTTTCTCCGCAACCATGCGCGGGCTATCCTCAAAGTGGATAGTACTGTTATTTTACAGAATTCTTGTGAAAATGTCTATACCTTCAATGAAAAGTACGATTTTCTTAGTGATTTCTTACTAATTAACGAAGAACAAAGTGCCCAGGTTCTACCTCTTGCAGGCTTGCTTCTTCGCTAAATCCTTCACCTTTATATACCAAACGTTTGCGATTCTTTTCTTCGCGTGGGTCTGGAAGCGGAATGGCCGAAAGCAGACTCTTCGTATACGGATGTTGCGGGTTATTATACACGCATTCCGCAGAGCCCATTTCCACAATTCGACCGCGATACATCACTGCGATACGGTCGCTGATGTATTTCACCATGGATAAGTCATGGGCGATAAACAAATACGTCAGTCCGATTTCTTTTTGTAATCTCTTGAGTAAGTTCACAATTTGCGCTTGAATTGATACGTCTAAGGCTGAAATGGCCTCATCACAGACGATGAATTTTGGATTCACGGCTAAAGCACGCGCAATCCCAATCCGTTGACGTTGACCGCCTGAGAATTCATGCGGATAACGATTCGCATGTTCTTTGTTTAGCCCTACGATTTCAAGTAGCTCATCCACCATTGCATCCCGTTCTTCTGCCGTTTTTGCTAGCCCATGAATATCAATCCCTTCTGCGATAATATCACGTACTTTCATACGACCATCAAGGGAGGCATAAGGATCTTGGAAAATCATTTGCGCTTCTTTACGAAACTCGAGTAATTCTTTTCCTTTTTTCAAATTCGCGATATCTTTTCCTTCGAAGAGAATTTCGCCGTCAGTTGGTTTGTATAAACGAAGTAAGGCACGTCCAGTCGTTGATTTCCCTGAACCAGACTCCCCTACAAGACCGAATGTTTCACCTTCAAAAATCTCAAAGGAAATATCATCGATGGCTTTCACCACATTTTTCTTCGAACCAAAATACTGTTTTAAGTGTTTTACTTCAATCAGTTTTTTTCTGTTTTCTGAATTAGTCATGCGCCTGTCCTCCTTCTCCAAAGAAGATGTTGCGTCTTCTTACGATTTCTTCAGGAACAGGTACTTTTGGAGCACGCGGGTCCAAGAGCCATGTTGCTGCAAAATGTGTTGGACTCACTTCAAACATTGGCGGTTCCTTCACACGGTCAATCTCGAGCGCCACATCACTACGAAGCGCAAAGGCATCTCCGACTGGTGGGTCGAGTAAGTCTGGTGGACTTCCAGGAATCGCATAGAGCGTATCTCCTGTATGCAACGTTGGCATTGAACGAAGCAATCCCCATGTATAAGGATGTTGCGGATTGTAAAATACTTCATCCGCTGTTCCGACTTCAACAACTTTCCCAGCATACATGACAGCTACACGGTCTGCGACATTCGCCACAACACCAAGGTCATGCGTGATAAAGATAATCGCCATTTGGAATTTTTGTTGCAGTTCTTTTAATAGCTCTAAAATTTGTGCTTGAATCGTCACGTCAAGCGCCGTTGTCGGTTCATCGGCAATCAGCACATCTGGATTACATGCCAAGGCAATAGCGATGACAATCCGTTGACGTTGCCCACCAGAGAATTGGTGAGGATATTGTTTCATACGCTCTTTGGCATTTGGAATCCCTACAAGCTCTAGCAATTCTTCAGCGCGTTTATTCGCTTCTTCTTTTGAAGCTTTTTCGTGCTTTATAATCACTTCTGTAATTTGTTTTCCAATCTTCATCGTAGGGTCGAGTGACGTCATTGGGTCTTGGAAAATCATGGCGATTTCCTTCCCACGAATCGATTGCATATCGCGTTCGCTCTTTTCAAGGATATTTTCACCTTTAAAAGTGATCGTCCCCTCTTTAACGACCGCATTATTCGATAATAGTTTCATGACACTTTTGGCAGTCACACTTTTTCCTGAACCGGATTCACCGACAAGAGCCAGTGTTTCGCCTTTTTGTAACTTCAGATTCACTCCACGAATCGCTTGTACTTCTCCCGCAAATGTTTCGAAGTGGATTCGTAAGTTTTCAATCGATAAAATAGTTTCGCTCATTCGAATCCTCCTAGTCTTTCATTTTCGGGTCAAAGGCATCTCGTAAACCGTCTGCCAATAAGTTAAAGCTAATCATTAGAACACAGAGTACTCCTGAAGGGAACCACATTAAGTGAGGATAGATTCGGAATGTTTTGTACCCTCCATTAATAAGGGCTCCAAGAGACGCATCTGGGCTCGGAATCCCGATTCCAAGGAAGCTTAAGAAGGCTTCAAAGAAAATCGCTGATGGGATGGAGAACATGGTCTGAATGATGATTAAACCTGCCATATTTGGTAATAAGTGTTTAAATGCAATCTTCCAGAAACTTTGCCCTAGAGCACGAGACGCTAAAATGTATTCTAAATTCTTTTGTTTCAAGGTTTGCGCACGAACGACACGCGCCATCGTTACCCAGCTTGTAAAACCAATCGCGATAATAATCGACACGAGACCTGGTTTTAATACGAGTAACATTAATACAAGAATGATTAAGTTTGGAATCGCTGAGATGATTTCTAAGAAACGTTGCATCACATTATCCACACGTCCGCCGAACCATCCAGAAATAATTCCGTAAGTCACACCAATCGTAATATCAAACAACGCTGCCACAAAAGCGATAATGAGCGATGTTTGTGTTCCGTAAAGTACACGTGAGAATAAGTCACGGCCAAGATTATCTGTCCCAAAGAAGAAGTTGACGCCTTCTGGAACCCCTTGTTGCGCATACACATCGACGCCGTTACGGTATCCGTTGAAGAGACCTGGAATACGCGCTGGCAAGTTAGCAAATTCGGTATTTTGTTCCAATGGATCAAACGGTGCAATGACCGGCGCTAAAACCGCTAGTAGCACAATGACAAGAATAATAAAGAGCGATACTAAGGCTCCTTTATTTTTCGTCAATCGTCTCCATGAATCTTGTAAGAAGTTAAGAGAAGGTGCAGCGATTTTTTCACGGTCAGCAATCTGCGTTAAATCCACACGTTGGAATAACTCTTTTTCTGTTAATTCTGCCATTACGCTTCCCCTCCTTCATCAGTAATACGAATACGAGGATCAATCCATCCGTATAGCAAGTCTACAATTAAAATGACAAATACGAGCAATGCCGAGTAAAGCATTGTCACTCCCATAATCGTTGGGTAGTCATTCGTTAAAATCGATTTTACAAACTGCTCCCCAATCCCAGGAATCGCGAAGATGTTTTCAATCACCATCGACCCTGTCATAAGTCCAACCAGCATTGGCCCAAGGATGGTCACGAGTGGAATAATCGCATTTCTAAATCCATGCTTGAACGCGACTTCGAAACGGCTTAAGCCCTTCGCACGTGCCAATTCAATATAGTCCGAATGCAATACTTCTACCATTTCCGTTCTTACAAAACGCGCCGAATCGGCAATCGGTGAAATCGCCAGCGCCATTGTTGGAAGAATCGAAGAGATAAACCCTTGATTCCATAGCGCAATCGGTAGAATCGGGAAAATCACCCCAAAGACTAATTGAAGCACTACTGCGAACACGAAACTTGGAACCGAACGTCCAATAATCGCAAAGAATGTTGCGAGTGTGTCCACCCATGTATTTTGTTTCATAGCCGCAATCATCCCAAGTAGCGAACCGACCACTGTCCCGAAGATTAAGGCTTGGAACCCTAATTGGAAACTTGGCCCTACACGAGAGAAAATCAGGTTTGCGACGGTTGAGTTATATTGGAACGATTGTCCAAAGTCCAAACGGAATAATCCAGTAATGTATATCAAATATTGAACAAATACAGGCTTATCGAGTCCATACTTGGCATTCATAATTTCTAGTTGTGCCTGCGTTAACTGTTCTTCATTGGCATATGGAGATCCAGGTAATAGTTTCATTAGAAAAAATGTAATCGTAGCAATCAGGAATAAGGTTAGGAACATGTAGAATACACGTTTCCCGATATATTTTAAATAGTTTTTCAACTCTGCACCTCCATTGATATCTTCATTTTGTTTCATCATACTATCTTAAGAATTAAAGTTTCAACTAATTAGTTTCAGCCTAGTCGTTGCGCATTGCCCAAAGTTCTGCTACAGTGAAAAGAACGACATGAAAAGGAGGAAGCTTATGTCATTTGACTATAAAAAAATAGGAGTCGTTTCTGGAATCCTACTATTATTATGTATTGGCTATGTAATGCTGACGGGTCCCTTTAGTCTTCTTGCCCTCAGCAACGCTCTTTTTATGTGCGCACTTGTTTGTTTAATAATCGGTATTTTTGCCTATTTAAGTCGCACCGACTTCTTCACTCTTTTCCTGAAGAGCTTCACTCCGAATAAGGAGCATTCAAAACACACCCTCTTTACCGCATCATCGACGGTTCTCTTTCTAGAGGTTGCCGCAGTTCTTGGAATTCTATCCATCTTATTTGGAATCTTCCTATTATAAAATGAAAAGCCGTGTTCTCGTATGAGGCACGGCTTCTTTTGATTATAGTTCTGCAGCTTTTTTCTCAGCTTTTTCTTTTTCGATTTCCTCACGTAATTCAGGAAGAATCTGCGTGAAATCCATACGAAGTTCTTGTCGCAATGATGGTTCCACTTTTCGAACGAAGTGGAATGTCGATAAGCGTTCCATGACGCTTTCGGCTTCATCTTTCGCAACATATAAATAGATGTATTTTAAGCGTTTTGAAATATAGTGAATATTCCCAAACTTCTTCAACTGTTTAATTGGTTTCAATGTATACAACCAAACAACGAGTGCTTGTCTTTCTTGTTGCTCCATTGTTTCTCCCTTCTACATAGCTTTTAATTCGATAATTTTTTCTTCTTCCTCTTCTGGAAGTTCTTGTCTTGTTGGCGGCGGTGTTTGTTCGCGACTTTCTTTATCGCGTCGCACGGCCCATAGTACTAAACCAATTCCGGCACTAGAAGCAAAGAAGCTCGACCCACCGTAACTGATTAGCGGTAATGGTACCCCTGTTAAAGGCGCTACCCCGACAAGTGCTCCGATATTAATTCCTGATTGAATCAAGAATAAAATCGCCACACCGTAACATAAGTATTTTCCAAATAGATTACGACATTTATTTCCTTTATGAATAATCGCGATGATTAAACCAAATATCGCAAGAAGTAGAATAAAGATTGTAATAAATCCTAACTCTTCTCCGACAATCGCTAAAATAAAGTCAGTATGGGCTTCTGGTAAGAACCCCGTTTTTTGAACAGAATTCGATAACCCTGTCCCAATCCAGCTACCTCTTGATAATCCAAGATAGCCTTGAATCGATTGATAACCAGCACCTGTTGGATCACTCCACGGATTATGGAACGATGTAAAACGACTTAATTGGTACGCTTTTAATCCGAATTTTTCAAAAATCGAAGCGTCTAAATAAGTAAGGCCATATAACCCAGCAAAGACAGCGCCCCAAATAGCTAGTGCGCGGTTCGACACCCCTGTCATAAGACCGAGTAGAACGGCAACTCCTGCAATAATGATGGACGTTCCTAAGTCCGGCTGTAGCATGACCATTCCGATGAAGAACGCCGTAATTCCAGCAGGAATGAGATAGAATCTCCAATCGCGTTTGCTACGTTCGTTCTTACTATAAATATAAGCCGATGTCCAAATCACAAATAGTTTTACTAACTCAGACGGTTGTAAGCTAAAGAGTTTCAAGTTAATCCAACTCTTCGCCCCGTTTACACCGGTTGTAAATAATACAATCACGAGCAGGATAAAAATCAAGCCTGCTACTCCCATCATGACTTTTTGATTCTTCAAGAATTTCTCAGGAAGAACGGAAATCCCTAGCGCCATCAAAATCCCGATGACGATAAAGACAAACTGCTTCACCATGAACGCCTCTGAGTTTCCTTGATTGGCAAGAGCGTAATAACTACTTGCACTATAAATCATGACGAGTCCGAAAATGGAAAGTACCGAATACAACCCCATAATGAGCGGGTCCACATTGAGAAGGTGCTTCATTTTTTCATGAAAATTTAACACGTCAAGCCTCCTCTAATTTTGGCGCGACTCTTCGTACACTTGTGTATACATGTCGTTTAATGCGTATTCTAAATCGGCCATAATTTTGTGGCCTTCGTTCGCGTGAATTAATCCAAGTGAAACTGCGAAATCCACTTGTTTCGATAAACCGAATAATTGTGTGTCGATAATTTCTTCGAATGCTGGGCATTTTGCCAAGCAAAGATGTGTTTTTTGTTTTGAAATGAGTTGATAAATTTGGTTGGCATTTTCTGTCAACTGAACTAAAGCAGGATTTTGAGTCATCTCACACTCCCCTTTCTATATTCCATGCTATAAGCATATACTCTTTTAGTATACTTGCATCCACAAAAAAATACCACTAATGCAAGTGGAATTTACTGAAAATTTAGAGTTCGCTGTGATGCTCTTTATAAAAGAAATGATTCCGCCTTTCCTAACGGATGTCTTCATAATCACTGTAACGTTGCACCGGTTCGAGCCCAGAGGTCTCTCACCTTTAAAGCCTCAAATAGGGCGTACGGAATTAATTCCTACGCCCTATAATTCGTTTTAATGCGTATCACGTTACTGTGATTATAGAATCCGTTAGTCTTTGCGGAATCATCTTTATGCAACTACTTATTTTTTACTTTCCACTTTGTTAGTAGTTTTTTCTGTGCAAGTAACTAAAAGAGAATGCTATCTTTCCATCTAGCCAAAGCAGTGAACTCACCAATTCCGCTTTATGAGTTTGCAAAAAATGAAGTGAGGCACTAAGCTCACCCCGGTACAGCTATTGTCGCTACTATGAAGACTTCCTGCAGAACGCAGTAATAGCAGCATAATTATTTATTTTCCGGTCCAATCATAGAGAGGCCGACACGACCTTTCTTAAGATCAAGCTCCGTCACCCAAACCGTCACGATATCTCCAACTGCAACGACATCACTTGGATGTTTCACGAAGCCTTTTTTCAATTTCGAAATATGCACAAGGCCGTCTTGTTTCACACCGATATCCACGAACGCACCGAAGTCGACTACGTTACGAACCGTTCCTTCGAGTTCCATTCCCACTTGTAAGTCTTCCATCTTCAAGACATCGCTACGTAAGATTGGTCCTGCGACTTCTTCACGTGGGTCACGTCCTGGTTTCAACAATCCATCCAGCACTAATTCCAGCGTTTCTTGTCCGATACCAAATTCTTCTTTCAACTCTTTCGTATTCAGTCCTTTAAGAGCTTCTTCCAACTCTGGTGAGCCAAGCGCTAATTTTTCAGCATTGGCTTTTTTCAAAATGGCTTTAGCAACATCATAAGACTCTGGGTGAATGTCAGTACCGTCAAATGGATTCGTTCCATCGATGATTCGTAAGAACCCAACGGCTTGCTCGTAAGCTTTTGGTCCTAAGCGAGGTACTTTCTTCAATTGCGTACGGTTTGTGAACTTACCGTTTTCGTCACGGAAAGCGACCACGTTGGCTGCTGTTGTTTTCGTTAATCCGGCAATGTGCTCTAGAAGAGCGGCACTCGCCGTATTCACGTTGACCCCAACCTTGTTTACGGCTGTTTCAACGACAAAGTCTAACTGCTCATCTAATTGTTTTTCTGGAACGTCGTGTTGATATTGTCCAACTCCAACGGCTTTTGGATCGATTTTAACCAATTCGGCTAATGGGTCTTGCAAGCGACGAGCGATGCTGACTGCGGAACGCTCTTCGACTTGGTAATCTGGAAATTCCTGACGTGCAATATCGCTGGCAGAATACACAGAGGCACCTGCTTCGCTGACGATGGAGTACACCACTTTACGAGGGATTTGTCGCAATTGTTCTGCCACGAATTGTTCAGACTCACGGCTAGCCGTTCCGTTCCCAATCGCCACAAGTGTCACGCCATATTGTTCCAC
>CALHVK010000007.1 GCA_938039195.1 uncultured Carnobacteriaceae bacterium | reverse complement strand
TAAACTTTGTTTTTCCTGTTTCCTTAAGATGATATGATTGTTTTGTAACGCCAATATACTTTCCCATTTCTTCTTGACTAAGTTTTAACATATTTCTATATCCTCTAATTTTATTATACATTTAATCACCTTCTTTCATCACTTTACTTTTGCATACTAAAAGTTTAAATGTTTTGTTTTATTTTGTCAATACTTTTGTTTACTTTTTAAAATATTTATTTTATAATTCATACAGAATGAGAGGTGAAAAGATGACTACTGTAGGCGAACGAATTAAAGCAATCAGGTTAAATCTTGGGCAAACTATGGAAGAATTTGGCGCTATATTTAATACTAGTAAAGGCACCGTAAATAATTGGGAAAAAAACAGAAACTTGCCTAATAAACGTAATTTAGCAAGAATAGCTAGTTTAGGTGGAATAACACCAATAGAATTGGTAAAGGGTGACGGCTTAAATTTTGTTGAAACAAAAGAATATGTAACAGAATTACTAAACAGTATTTTAGAACAAGATAATGATGATGATTTTAATATTCTCAATTTTAAAATTTCATTTTATTTAAAGTCTGAAGATGAGGAAGGGAATTTTTCTAAGTCTGAATATGAAAGACATAAACAAATTGCAATAGATAAAATATGTGATTATTTCTTAGAAAATAACTTAAATTATAGAGGTCACGATGAGTATTTAAAACGACAAATAATAAAATACTTAAATAAAATAGAATCTTACGATAACACTCAAGATGGTGCAATTAGATATGCAATAAAAAAGCTATATAATTTTTATACTTCCGAATTATTAGATTTCTTTTTTGATAAAAAAGATAATAGACGTAAAGGAATGACCGATAAATTTTATGACGAAATTTCTAAACCTATAAAAAATGCTATTGATGAATTAAATGAATTACTTCAAGAAAAGGGTTTTGAAAAATACGACCCTAATAAATAATTTTTATCTAATTCTTTACCTATCTTTTTATTTTTACCGTGGGGGTGGAAATAGAAAGGGTAATAAAATTGGCAACATATAAAGAATACAAAACAACAAAAGGCACTTTTTGGCGTGTCAGTGGTTATCTAGGTATAAACCCTACTACAGGGCAACAAGTAAATATTAATAAACGTGGTTTTGCTTCAAAGCGTGAAGCAATGTTGTACTTTTCTGAAGCTGTTACAAACCTAGAAAAAAATATTTATGAGGTTAAATCATCTTCAAAAACTTATAAACAAGTTTATGAGGAATGGTTAGAACAGTATAAACAAGATGTAAAAGAAAGTACATATCATCAAATGATAACTTCAATGAATAAAGATGTTTTACCATATATAGGCAATTTAAAAATAGATAAAATACAACCAGTTAAAATTCAACAATTATTAAACGACTGGCATAAAAGATATGTAAATTATAAGAAAATGTATTGGCGTATGTTGAAGCCTTTTGAATATGCTTTAAAACATGGTTACATTCATTTTAGAATTGAAGATAGAATAACTATACCTAAAGACAAACGAATAAAAGCGGACAAGAAACAGTTTTATACTAAAGATGAATTACAAGAACTATTATCTTGTATGGAACAGAATATACAACCTATATGGTATGTATTTTTTAGGCTGCTTGCTTTTACTGGTATGCGAAAAGGAGAGGCGCTTGCGTTAACATGGAAAGATATAAACTTTTCTTCTAAAACCATTGATATTAATAAAACTTTTTCTATTGGTTTAAAGCGTAAACAGATTATACAAGCACCAAAAACAAAAGCTAGCATTAGAGTTATTACAATTGATGATAAAACTCTTGAAGTATTAAACAAATGGAAAATCACTCAAGCTATACAACTTTTAGAACACGGCTACAATTCCATGAATGAAAATCAATTAATTTTTACCACATTTAAGGGAAATAAATATATTCCACTTGAAATACCCTCATATTGGTTTAATAAATTTTGTAATAAAAATGGTTTTGAAATCATTTCTATTCATGGTTTTAGGCACACTCATTGCAGCTTACTTTTTGAAAGTGGCGTACCTATGAAAGATGTTCAAGAACGTTTAGGACATTCTGATATTCAAACTACTATGAATATCTATACACACGTAACAGAAAATAGCCGTGAAAATAGTGCTAAATTGTTTGCAAATTATGTAGGTTTTTAAAATATCTAAACACATATCTAAACATATTAGACAATAAAAAAAGATAGGCATAATAGAAACCTTGTTTTAAAGGCTTTTCTATTATGCTCTATCTTCTATTTTTGATTATCCAAGAAATAAATTAGAGTTTGTAATTCGTTTGTTAAGTCCACGTTTTGAACTCGAACGTTTTCTGGTACGTCTAAGCGGATTGGTGTGAAGTTCAAGATTCCGCGAACATTTGCTTCCACTAAGCGATCCGCTGTTTCTTGAGCAACATCTTGAGGCACTGTTAAGATGGCCACTTGGATTTGTTGCACTTTCAATTGTTCTACCATTTCATCCATGCTGTAAACTGGCACACCTGTTTGGATTGTTCCAACGATGTCTTCGTTTACGTCGAACGCTGCGCTAATACGCACGTTGTTGCTTTGGTGGAAGTTGTAGTTTAAGAGCGCTTGTCCTAATTTACCAACCCCTACTAAAGCGACGTTCGTTAAGCGATCTTGGTTTAAAGTATGGCTGAAGAATTCTAATAAGTATTCTACATCATATCCATATCCACGTTTTCCTAAAGCTCCAAAGTATGAAAAGTCACGACGGATTGTTGCGCTATCGACTTTTACAGCTTCACTTAATTCAGTTGATGAGATGCGACGTTTTCCTGCATCATGCAAGAAACGTAAGTAACGATGATAAATGGCCAAACGTTTCGCAGTTGCGCGTGGCACTTCGATTTCTTTTAATTCGTTTAAATCTTTCATTGATAAGACTCCCTTTTTCTTTTTTATCCATGCGTATTCTATCACAACGACATTTCATTTCACAAACAGTATGCTTATACCTCACGAACATTCATCAATTTCGCTTATATACAGCAAGCTTTGTGCTTTTTTCTTCACAACCTCCCTATTGTGATTGTGAATGCAAAGCCGAACGCTTTTCAATATTGGTCCCCCTCTTTTTTATGCTAAAATAAATTGAAACCACTTTGAAAGGACCCGTCATGATTTTATTACAAGGACAAGGACTCGCGCGTACGTTTGCGGATGAAGTCCTATTTGAAAATATTACCATTCATATTCAAGAAAATTCCCGCATTGCCATCGTTGGGCGAAATGGTACTGGAAAATCCACGCTATTAAAAATGTTGGCTGGTATCGAAGAACCTTCACTTGGCGCTGTGTCCAAGAAAAAAGACCTCTCGATTGGCTACTTAGACCAATACGCTGCCATCCAGTCTTCTCGTACCGTGTGGGAAGAAATGCTGCATCTCTTCGAAGATGTGGAAACCTTGAAGAAACAAGCGCAAAAAGCAGCTGAACAACTCGGTGACCCCGACCTTCTAAGTGACCCTGTGGCGTACGAACTCGCCTTAAAACGATACGATCAGCTTCAAGAAGAATTGAACCAGAAAAATGCGTATGGTTACGAGTCTGAAATTCGAACTGTACTTCACGGCTTCCGCTTCTATCCAGAAGACTACGACCAACCGATTCAATCACTCTCTGGAGGCCAACGCACTCGTCTCGCTCTGGCTCGTATTTTATTAGAAAAACACGACTTACTCATCTTAGACGAACCGACCAACCACTTGGATATCGAGACTTTGACGTGGCTTGAAGACTACTTACGCTCTTCAAGTAGCGCTCTTGTCATCGTATCCCACGACCAATACTTCTTGGACCGCGTGTGTAACGAAGTCTATGAAATCAGTCATAAGGCCTGCGAATATTACAAAGGAAACTACTCGCACTACTTAGAAGAACGCGAGCAACGCTATTTACTCAAACAAAAAGCCTACGAGAAGCAGCAACAAGAGATTCACGACTTGGAAGAATTCATCGCGAAAAACTTGGTGCGCGCCTCAACTACAAAACGTGCGCAATCACGCCGGAAGAAACTCGAGAAAATGGAACGCTTAGAGAAACCAAAAGGCGATCAGCGCTCTGCTCGTTTTGAGTTCACCGTGGAACGCGAATCCGGAAACCAAGTGCTACAAGTAACCGATGCGTATATCGGCTACGACCACGAAGCCTTGAGCGGTCCGATTTCCTTCCAGCTTCGTAAGCGTGAAGCCATCGCGATTGTCGGGCCTAATGGTATTGGAAAATCTACCCTCTTGAAGTCTATTACGGGTGAATTACCTTTAATCGAAGGGTCGATTGAGTTAGGCGCTGGCGTGCAAGTTGGTTACTATGACCAAAACTTGGCCGGTCTCTCATCGAATCAAACGGTTCTAGAAGAACTATGGTCTCGTCACTCTACCATGCCTGAAAAAGACGTTCGTTCGATTCTTGGCAGTTTCCTTTTCTCAGGAAACGACGTAGAGAAAACAACCGCGCAACTCAGCGGGGGTGAAAAGGCCCGTTTGGCGCTTTGCAAACTATCTCTTGAACACGATAATTTCCTACTGCTCGACGAACCAACGAACCACTTGGACATCGACAGTAAAGAAGTACTCGAGGATGCCCTTATCGATTACGACGGTACGATTTGTTTCGTTTCGCATGACCGTTTCTTCATCAACAAGGTCGCAACGGCCATTCTTGAAATCGAAGAAACTGGAAGCACGCTGTATTTAGGCGACTATGACTACTATCTCGAGAAAAAACAAGAGAAAGAAGAAATCGCCGCATTGCAAAAAGCCAAAGACGCCCCAGTGGATAAGGCCGAGCCGATGACAGAAGCGAAAGCCAGCTACCATGCCTCTAAAGAAGAGCAACGTCAAATCCGTACGCTCACTCGTCGCATCGAGCAATTAGAAACGGAAATGCATGATATCGAAACGGCACTCGAACAAGTGCACGAGGCGATGACGCTGGAAGAAAACTATTCTGACCCAGAGAAAGCCGCTGCCCTCTCAACCGAAGAAGACGCCCTTCTCGAGCGTCAAGAAACCCTTCTTGCAGAATGGGAAGAAGCATCTCTAGCGCTAGAAGAATTCAATCAATAATTTTGTACTTACAATTCATCTCTAGCTCTAGAAGAATTCAATCCATAATCATTTGAAATTATCATATATGATAATTTTCTACTTTCAGCAATTCAAAGAAGCGTAGACCCCTTTTATAGAGTCTACGCTTCTTTTTAGTTTTTAGATTAATGTTGCCACTGACTTTGATAGAGATTGTAGTAAAATCCACGTTGTTCCATCAAGCTGGCATGATTTCCTTTTTCAATGACATGTCCGTCTTTCAAGACGAGAATCACATCCGCCGTACGAATCGTCGATAAGCGGTGTGCCACGATAAAGCTCGTGCGTCCTTCCATCAGATGTTGGAAAGCTTCTTGAATCTTCAATTCGGTACGCGTATCGATAGAAGACGTTGCTTCATCGAGAATCAGCATATTTGGTTGTCCCATCATTACACGCGCGATACAGAGCAATTGTTTCTGCCCTTGCGAGAAGTCCCCACCATCATCTGAAATCACCGTATCATACCCTTTCGGCAGACGACTCACAAATCCATGAATATGGCAGAGTTTGGCGATACGAATCATCTCTTCTTCGCTAATCGTTGGATTTCCCATCGTGATATTTTCACGGACGGTTCCCGTTTGAAGCCACGTTTCTTGAAGCACCATTCCAAATCCATTTCGCAAAGAATGACGAGTGATGTCTTCAATCGAAAGTCCGTCGATGGCTAA
Source organism: uncultured Carnobacteriaceae bacterium (assembly GCA_938039195.1). Classification (GTDB taxonomy): domain Bacteria; phylum Bacillota; class Bacilli; order Lactobacillales; family Aerococcaceae; genus Granulicatella. The sequence goes on along the minus strand of CALHVK010000007.1, from coordinate 8,367 downwards.
TTTCCCACTATTAATATCGTAGAAACGCATCAACAAGTTAATCAATGTCGTCTTTCCACTTCCGGTTGGACCGACAATCGCCACACGTTGCCCAGGTTTGACATCGATCGAGAAGTCTTCAATGAGCGGTTGGTCTTTCACATAAGAGAAGTCCACATGGCTAAATTCCACTGCCCCGTCAAAGCTTTCAGGAGATGCAGCATTTTTGCGCTCTGGACGTTCAGAAGGTTGTTCCAACAGTTCAAACACGCGGTTGGCACAGGCTATCGCATTTTGCAACTCGGTAATAACTCCTGAGATTTCATTAAATGGTTTCGTATATTGGTTCGCGTAACTTAAGAAGGCAGATAGTTGTCCCACCGTCACGCCTCCGCTCATTACGAAGAACGCCCCAAACACGCCCACACTCGTATAGACGATACTATTGACAAAACGAGTTGCTGGATTCGTAATGCTCGAGAAGAAGATAGCCTTGAGCGATACATCCGTTAACTTCTTATTAATGACCGAGAAGTCTTCGATGACTTTCTCTTGTTGATGAAAGGCCGTGACTACTCTTGTTCCCTCAATCATTTCATTCATATAGGCCGTTTGGTCGCCACGAATTTCCGATTGTTGTTTAAAGAAATGATAGGATTTCTTCGCGACAAAGCTGGCCATCACAAAAGATACGGGCGTCACCACCACAACTACAAGCGTCAATGTCATATTCACGCTCAGCATAAAGACTAAGGTTCCTAAAATCGTCATCACACCGGTGAATAACTGCGTGAATCCCATCAATAATCCCTCCGAGAATTGATCCGCGTCCGCAATAATACGGCTCTCGATTTCTCCGGCTGGATGAATATCTAAATAACTAAGCGGCAATGTCTCGATTTTTTCAAGCGCATCTCTACGGAGGTCTCGAACCACCGAGTACGTCATCTTGTTATTGCTGAGGTTCATAAACCACTGTGCAACAGCTGCCATTGCTGTAAAGAGTCCAATCTGCCAAAGGATGGCAAATAGTCCTTCATAGAATACTTGGCCCGTGTCCACCATTTGGTCCACAGCTTCCCCGACTAATTTTGGAATCATTAAAGTTCCGAATACATTCACACTCGCCAAAAGGATGGATGCTACAAAATAGATACGGTAGCGACGGATATAGCGGAGGACTTTACGGATGGTTTCCCATTGAGTTGTCTGTCTCATGCTTCATCCTCCTTTGGAAATTGTGAATAGTAAATTTCTTGATAAATCTCATTGTTGGCTAAGAGCTCTTCATGCGTGCCTTTGCCGACAAGATTTCCTTCGTCTAAAACAAGAATTAAGTCCGCATACTGCACAGATGCTGCCCGTTGCGACACGATAAAGGTCGTTGGACGTGGCGTTTGGTTCTTAATGGCCTCACGCAATTTCGCATCGGTCGCAAAGTCTAATGCCGAAGCACTATCATCTAAGATTAAAATCGGTGCTTGTTTCGCAATCGCACGTGCAATCGTCATCCGTTGTTTTTGCCCACCGGATAAATTGCGTCCATTTTGTTCGATGCCATACTCAAGTCCGCCTTCTTTCGTTTGCACAAACTCACTGGCTTGAGCGACATCAAGTGCATGCTCTATCACTTCACTGGAAGCAGATGCATTTCCAAAACGGACATTGTCGGCAATCGTTCCACGGAAGAGTTGCGCCTTTTGTAAGACCATTCCGACCGCTCCACGTAGCGATGATAAACGGTAGTCACGTACATCTTCTCCGAACACCTCTACATTCCCTTTGGTCGCATCATAGAAACGAGGAATCATATTCACTAGAGACGATTTCCCGCTACCAGTCCCACCGATAACGCCAATGGTCTGTCCTTTCAACGCGGTAAAGGAGATATGGTTCAGCGCTGCGTTTTGGTCCCCTTGATACGTCAACGTCACGTCATTAAACGCCACCGCCACTTCGCCTTCAGGATGAACCTCCTTAGTCCCTTCGACCATATCCGCTTCAATCGATAGAATCGTATCGATACGCTCTGCACTCGCCAGTGATTTTGTCATCGTTACTACGAGGTTTGCGAACTTCACGAGCTCCACTAAGATTTGCGACATGTAGTTTGTTAAAGCGATGACTTCCCCTTTCGTTAAGGTTCCTGTATCTACTTTAATCGCCCCACCATAAAGAATGACGATAAGCGCCACATTCACAATCACAAACGTAATAGGGTTCATAGCTCCTGAGAGGCCACTCACCTTTTGTTGCGCCTGGTTCAACGCTTCAGTATTTTCTCTGAATGTCTGAATTTCTTTTTCTTCGCGGTTAAATGCACGAATCACACGCACGCCGAGTAAGTTTTCATGAACGATGCGCATAATGCGATCCAGTTGCCCTTGCACACGGCGATACATCGGAATCGTCCAGTAAATAATCCCGAATACGACGACTGCTAAGATTGGAACGGTGATTACAAACGTCCATGCCATTTCCACATTCACGACAAAGGCCATCACAATCGCTCCACCGACGATAAACGGCGAACGTAGCAACAGACGAAGCGCGATGTTTAACCCACTTTGCACGAGATTCATATCACTCGTCAAACGCGTCAGTAAAGTGTCATTTCCGATTGCATCGAGTTGCGAAAAGCTAAAGTATTGAATTTTAGAAAAGAGTGCCTGTCTCACATCGGCGGTAAATCCAGTTGCCGCCTTTGCCGCAAAATATTGAGCGGTAATCGACACGGCTACGCCAAGGATTCCGAGCCCAATCAGAATGGCTCCTTGTTGGAGAATCAACGTAGTATCTCTGTTTTCAATCCCTTTGTCGATAATGACCGCCATAATGAGCGGAACAAACAACTCCAGAATCGCTTCGAATAATTTAAATAAAGGTGCCAATATCGTTTCTTTCAGATACGGCTTCAAATAAGGTTTTAACTTGTTCACACGCGTACTTCCTTTTACATCCATAGTACTTTTATTGTATCACATTTTACCCCCTTCAAAAGCGGAAAAACTTGCTTCCTGCTTTTGATTTTTCAGAGTGTAACAATAATGTTACGTAACAAAAATGTTACACTCACTTTTTCTCACTAAAGATGTATCATTAATGATACAAAACTAATTTTTTACCCCCAGCTGGGTGTAGTGGAATCAATCATTATTAGAAGACTGGGCAACTCCTTCTTGTAAAAATCTGATTACGAAAAATCTTACGGATTCTATAATAGCCATAACGTGGGATGGCATTAAATGCGAGGGAGAAAGACAGAAACACCCTAGATACATTATTGTATCTAGGATGTTTCGTTTTCTTTCCCCCACAAAGTTGAATAGGTATGAGCAAGCTGTTTACAGTGCAGCTCATACCATTCAACCACTGTGCTTAAAGGGAGCGTAGGAATTTTATTCCGTACGCTCCCTTGAGGCTTTAAAGGTGAGAGACCTAGGCTCGAACCGGTGCAACGTTATAGCTATTATGAAGATATCCGTAAAGATTTGGAGTAATCAACATATATTCACTATACTGTGCCCTGAATGCCCAGTCTTCTATTTAATCATTTACGTAATCCGTGCTCTTCAATATACTCCGCGATTTGGATGGCATTGCTTGCTGCACCCTTACGAATATTGTCACCCACACACCAGATGTGGAAGCTGTTAGGTTGAGAGATATCGCGACGAATACGTCCTACATACACTTCATCATGTCCAGTTGCTTGTAATGGTGTTGGATATACATTTTCCTCAGGTTTATCTAATACAATCACTCCTGGTGCTTTTTCTAAAATCGCACGAATTTCTTCAGGAGTTGTATCTTTTTCGAAAGTCACATTGATTTCTACAGAGTGCGAGTTATAAACAGGCACACGTACACAAGTCGCTGTTACGGCTACATCGTCTGATAACCCTAGAATCTTGCGTGTTTCTAAAATCATTTTCATTTCTTCTTTTGTATAGCCATTTTCTAAAAATACATCGATATGTGGCAATACATTATTGTAAATTGGGTGTGGGTAGTTCGTTGGGGCTTCCCCTTTTTCCCCATTTCTTAAATCGTTAATCCCTGCTTGTCCAGAACCTGAAACAGCTTGGTAAGTTGTATACGCCACACGTTTCAATCCAAATGCATCATGCAATGGACGTAATGGCACAACTGATTGAATCGTTGAGCAGTTTGGATTTGCGATAATCTTACGCTCTAATGTTGGTGCGTTACATTCTGGCACGACTAAATCAATCTCTGGATCCATTCTCCATGCGCTTGAGTTGTCGATGACAATCACGCCGTCACGTTCTGCGATTGGCGCAAATTTCAATGAAGTGCCGCCCCCTGCTGAGAAGATGGCGTAGTCAATATCACGCTTGAAGGAGTCTTCCGTTAATTCTTCGACTACATAATCTTTTCCTCTAAACTGTAGTACTTTCCCTGCTGAACGCGCTGAAGCCAGTAGATATAAGTGGTCTACTTGTAAGTTGCTTTCTTCTAACCGTTCAATCATTTTTGTTCCAACGACACCTGTCGCTCCTACAATTGCAATATTTACCATAAAAAAATCTCCTTTTTGCTAAAACGCTATGTTGAAAATTATAGCGAATCTCTTGTTGAAAGTAAAGAATTGTCTTTCTTTGCGACACATTTGTAGCTAGTATAGATACACTCTTTTATGAGTGCGTCATCTGTGCATACATTTAGCGCAATTGAAATCCAATGCTTCTTATTCATATGATAGGCTTCGAAAATCCCATCCGTCGCTATGAGTCGTTCCTTATCTTCCGGATGAATCTTCACGTTCAAAACGAGGGCATTCGCTTGGGAAGCTACTCCTAGTTTTTGAAGCGGCACTTCCATCATGAGCGCGTACCATTTGCCACTTTCTTCAACCGTGAACCCGATTGCCTCCGACTTCTCAAACGGATTACCATGATATGGGACGATCGTTTCGGTAATCCACTTCGTCCACTTCTGGCGCGCTTCTTCAATATCCGATTGCTCAGGATGCATCCATTGGAACGCTAGCTCCTCTGCCTCTTCGCGCAAGGCTTGAGCGATACTGCTACTCGTTGTTGGAATATCAAATAAGTGATAGCGCTCGTTCACATCATCGAGCGCTATCATTTCTAAGCCTTGTTTCTTGCTGGCACGAACCACCTGAAAGTAAAATCCCTCCATTTGGCTTGGAAAGATTTTTCCTTCTAGTTCTGGTAAGTCCTTTGTTAATGTCCATTTCATGAATATGTCCTCTTATAAACGATACTCCGCACGCAATTCGAGAATCACGTCGCGTAAATCGGCTGCTTTCTCGAAATCGAGTTCTTTGGCTGCCGCACGCATGTCCAACTCGAGTAATTCGATGGCTTCTCGTCGTTGTTCTTGCGTCATCTTCTTGAAGTCTTTGGCAGTCGTTGGGCCCTCTTCTTTTTCGACCTCGTGCGTAATCGCAATTAAATCACGGATATTCTTCACGATGGTCTTTGGAACGATACCATGTTCTTTATTGTATGCTTCTTGAATGGCACGACGACGATTCGTTTCATCAATCGCTTTTTGCATCGAATCCGTAATCTTATCGGCATACATAATCACACGACCGTTCGCATTACGCGCTGCACGTCCAATCGTTTGAACAAGAGAACGTTCACTACGAAGGAATCCTTCCTTATCCGCATCCAGAATCGCCACAAGGGACACTTCCGGCACGTCTAACCCTTCACGAAGCAAGTTGATTCCGACCAACACGTCGAATTCCCCAAGTCGTAAGTTACGGATAATCTCTGTACGTTCCAATGTCTTAATGTCACTATGCAAGTACTTCACCTTAATGCCCACTTCTTCTAAGTAGTCGGTCAAGTCCTCAGACATCTTCTTGGTTAAAGTCGTAATAAAGACACGCTCATTGCGTTCGACACGTAAGTTAATTTCACTAATTAAATCATCAATCTGTCCTTTAATTGGACGAACTTCCACTGGCGGATCGAGTAAGCCTGTTGGACGAATGATTTGCTCGGTAACTTTTGGCGTATGAGACAATTCGTAAGGTCCCGGAGTCGCCGAAATGTAAATGATTTGCGGCACACGCTCCTCGAACTCTTCAAAGCGCAATGGACGGTTATCTAGAGCACTTGGTAAACGGAAGCCGTATTTAATCAACTGCTCCTTACGAGCACGGTCCCCGTTATACATTCCACGAATTTGCGACATCGTAATATGCGACTCATCGACCACGAAGAGTGAATCTTTCGGGAAGAAGTCTAATAACGTATACGGTGGTTGCCCTGGACGTCGGCCATCCATATGACGAGAGTAGTTCTCAATCCCGTTACAGTAGCCCATCTCTAAGAGCATTTCGATATCATAGTTGGTCCGTTGCTCCAAGCGTTGTGCTTCGAGTAATTGATGGTCGTCTCGTAATTCTTTCAATCGTTCCGCAAGCTCTTCTTTAATCGTAGCCACGGCCCGTGAAATTTGGTCCTCATTCGCCACAAAGTGCGTTGCTGGGAAAATAGGTACGTGTTCCACGGTCGCTTTGATTTCGCCCGTCAACACATCAACTTCCTTAATCGCTTCGATTTCGTCTCCAAAGAACTCAATTCGAAAAGCCGTCGCATCATTTCCCGGAAGGAAGATTTCAACGACATCCCCACGAACACGGAAAGTTCCACGGCGGAAATCATAGTCGTTACGCTCGAATTGCATTTCTACCAATCGGCGTAATAATTCATCGCGTTCGATTTCCATGCCTTCACGAAGCGACAATACATGATCGCGGTAATCTTCTGGGTTTACTAACCCATAAATCGAAGACACAGACGCCACCACAATCACATCGCGACGTTCTAGAAGCGCGCTTGTTGCCGAGTGACGTAATTTATCAATCTCATCGTTGACGCTCGATTCCTTCTCGATATACGTATCACTAGAAGGAACATACGCCTCCGGTTGATAGTAGTCATAGTACGACACAAAATATTCGACCGCATTATCCGGGAAGAATTCTTTCAATTCTCCGTACAGCTGGCCAGCTAATGTTTTATTATGCGCTAATACTAGCGTTGGTTTGTTTACTTCTTGAATCACATTGGCAATCGTGAACGTCTTCCCTGTTCCCGTTGCCCCAAGTAAGGTCTGTTCTTTGACCCCATTATTAATGCCATCGACGAGTTCTTTGATGGCTTGAGGTTGGTCTCCATTTGGTGCGTAAGGAGCCACTAATTTAAATTGATCCATGACTTCACCTCTTTCTTTTCTAGTATACCATCATTAAGTCCGTTTTACCGTTTGTCCGTCTTGTTCTTTCACAATACCTTGCTTGCAATTCAAGTAGGACTTTTGTATAATAGTTCGTGTTGGAAACAACTGATCAGTAATTATACATGTTAAATGAAAGAGGGGTGAACCCATTGCCAAATATCGCATCACAAATCAAACGTGTTCGTACTAACAAAAAGTCAACACTTGCTAACAACGCTCAAACTTCTGCTATGCGTACAGCTATCAAAAAATTCAATGCTGCTGTAGCTGAAGGTGCTGAAAATGCTGAAGAATTATTACGTGCTGCTCACAAAGCAATCGACGGAGCTGCTTCTAAAGGATTAATCCACAAAAACAAAGCTTCTCGTGATAAATCACGTCTTGCTGCAAAATTAAGCAAATAATAATTAGCCTGAGAATTGATCTCGGGCTCTTTTTTTATGCTCAAAAATAAGAACGCCTTACGGGTAATGAATGAAAAGATTGGAACACACTCTTCGAACTCCTCTGGATTTTTTCATCGTTATCATCATCATTGCACCGACTTGAGCCGAAGTCTCAAGTCTAGCAAGCTTCAAACTGAGGGTAAGAGATAAATCCCTAACCCTCAGTAATTCACATTGCTTGCTGAAACACGATTATGATGACGATGAAATCCAGGGAGTTCTTCGTCTGTGTTCTACTCTAACGCGCTATCCGTAAGGCGTATATTATTAAAGATAAAAAAAGAAGCCCGATCAATGGGACTGCTCCGGAGAAGGGACTGGTGTCCGGGGGAGGTAATGGTGCTGGAGAAGGGAACCAACTAAGGAGAAGGTGCTAGGTGAAAAAGAGAGTGCCTGCGGGAGGGATTTGGTCTCCTGCTCAGGCACTCTGTTATAGTTAAATGATAATGTCGTCGACAAATTGTTTGGCTTCTGACAAGCTCATTCCTGTTACGTTACGTAATTTTTGAATGGCTTTAATCGGTTGGCCATTGCGTTTCAATTCGCGTAAGTATTCTTCTAATTCTTCTGGGATGTACGCTTCTTCTACTGGTGTACTCTCTTGTGTTGATGGTGTTTGCTTCACCGCTCCGCCTGCACTTGGTTTTGTGCGGAACATCAGAGCGATTACCGCTACTACAACGACAGCGATAATAAC
>CALHVK010000006.1 GCA_938039195.1 uncultured Carnobacteriaceae bacterium | reverse complement strand
TGAGGAACATGTTGTTCAATATTCACAGATGACTGAGTTTCTTTTGTCTCAATATGTTTTAATTCCGTGATTTCTTCTAAATCAAGTGATTTTCTCAACACATTTGAAACACGAATCTTTTCAGCTTCCGGAATAACGAAGTAATAAATCCCATTAATCATCGCTCCATCCCCATTAATCGTATCCGATTCGAAATGTTGTAGCGCTTCTTTATGTGTTTGTGCGATTTGGAATAATTTTTCTACAGTAAAGTTTGTTTTTACTGAATTCTCTAATGTTTTAAGAATTTCTTCGTATTTCGTCACAGAACCTAACGTTAATAATTTTTCAACAAGTTTTTGAATGACATATTGTTGACGTTTTTGACGTCCTGTATCTCCTTCTGGGTCATCATAACGCATACGTGCATATCGAAGAGCTGCTTCCCCGTCCACGTGACGCGTAACACCCTCTGTAAAAGATTCCTCTTCATACGTAAATGTTAACGCTGGTGTAATCTCTAATCCACCCACTGCATCAACAAGCCCCATCAATCCATGCATATCTACAGTTACATAGTAGTCAATCGGAACATTCAACATATTTTGTACACTGTTAATTGAGAATTGTTCTTTCCCAAACGCATAAGCATGGTTAATTTTATCAAAAGTACCATACCCAATGATTTCCGTATATGAATCACGAGGTATACTAATCATCGTTGTTTTCTTAAGTTTAGGATTTACCGTAACAAGAAGCATCGTATCCGAACGACCTACTTCGGTATCACGACCATAAGCACCATTATCAATCCCTAAAAGAAGAACTGAAAAACTGCTGTCATCTGTTAATTCTTTATCACGTAATTGCACAGTTTCCACCTTTTGATGGATGGCATCTTCTGCTTTAGAAATTCGACTCCATGCATAAGCAGCTAACGCTATAATTACTGCAACAATTGCTAGCAATACTGTAAAAACAATTTTTCTTCTTTTTTGATTTTTTCTTTGTTTTCTTCTATTTGATAATTTTTCTTCATTTACTCTCATTCATTCCACTCCAATAACTATACAATCAGTTTATTATACCATAGATTAAACTTGAACTCATGAGTATTTATAGGAATTTTAAGATTTATCTTCTGAGTTAAAATACTCTTTTTTAAATTCAAATCCAAAGATCCATCCTTTGATTGTTCCAATACCGTACGCGAAATGAATCGCGATCATAATGAATGGAATCAACAGTAATGTATGGTTATATTTTTGTTTCGAAATTTCAAAAGCAGATAAGCCAAGAACTGCTAATAAGTATAGACCAAACACTGTTAATAATGGTGCAAAACTAAATGGTGTAAGCATCATTAAAAATAGCAAAGTAGCAACAAAAACACCAGGACCAAAATGGAATAAAGATAAGCATTCACGACAAACGTGTGATGTTAATCCAATCCAATAGCCGTTCGCAAATTTTTGTTGAATCATCTTTGTAAAGGTTGGACGAATATATTGGAAAGACTCAATTGAAGTGTCGTACCAAATTTTAAATCCGTTTTTACGAATGCGGTAATGATATTCATTATCTTCTGTACGCGTTAATTTCTCGTCAAAATATCCCACCTTTTCGACTACTTCTTTGTGATACATTCCTTGGAATACAGAATCAACATAGCGACTAGTATCGCTTTTTCTGTAGTTCGCGATACTGCTTCCAAGCGCAGATTCTTCCACGATATGTAATGTTTTCGAAAAATCATCATCCGCTTGAACAATTGTTGGTCTTTTCCCACCACAAACTTTTTGCCCGGATTCAATCACTCTTACATTGGCTTCAATAAAGTTCGTTGGAATTTGTGAATGAGCATCCACTTTTAAGTAGCACTCTCCATCTGAATTCTTAAAACCTAAGTTCAACCCTGTATTTAACGTTTTTCTTGGATTATCAAGAATCTTCACACCATAAAATAAATGCTCATTTTCTGCTTTAAATTCATCCATTAATGAACGAGTGTTGTCTGTCGATATCGCATTCACTAACACTACTTCAATATTTTTTAATGGATACGTTTGATTTTTTAAACTTTCAAAAATTTCAGGCAAGTAATCTTGCTCATTATAGGCACTAATATTTACGGAAACTAACATTTTTCCACCTCTTTGTATATGATAAAAGGATTGAGATAACCATCCCAATCCTTTATATTTTATTTCTTTTTATTCGCAATATCAATCAATTCATCGTGTAATTGTTGATCTGTATAGCTTTCGAAGTTTTCAATAAAATTATACACACGATTAATCTTAGAATTATCCGCAATTCCAATATGGATCTTCGGAAAGACTTGTTTTGGATTTACTTCCCCTTCGTTTAGTAACTCTTCATACATCTTTTCTCCTGGGCGTAACCCTGTAAACTTAATCTCGATATCTCCTTCGTCATATCCTGAAAGACGAATTAAGTTCTTCGCTAAGTCCACAATCTTCACTGGTTGCCCCATATCGAGTACGAAGATTTCTCCACCTCGAGCAAGAGCACCTGCTTGGATTACTAATTGCGCAGCTTCTGGAATCGTCATAAAGTAACGTACAATATCCGGGTGAGTTACTGTAATCGGACCGCCTTCAGCAATTTGCTTCTTGAAGAGCGGAATTACTGAGCCACGTGACCCTAATACATTCCCGAAACGAACTGCTACGAATTTAGTATATTCGCTGCGTGTAGCCATGTCTTGAACAATCATTTCACATAAACGTTTCGTAGCACCCATGATATTTGGTGGGTTTACAGCCTTATCAGTTGATACCATTACGAATGCTTTTACACGTGCATGACTTGCTGCTTCCGCTACATTTCGAGTTCCAAGAATATTGTTTTTCACCGCTTCACGAGGGTTCAATTCCATTAACGGTACGTGCTTATGCGCTGCAGCATGGTAAACCACATCTGGTTTGTATTTATCCATCACTTCAAAGATACGTTTACGGTCTTGCACATCGGCAATCACTGGCGTAATTGTGAAGTGTTGAGAATATTTCCCAACTAATTCCATATTTAATTGATAAATACTATTTTCACCATGCCCTAAAATAACGATTTCTTTTGGTTTGAATTTAGCCACTTGACGGCAAATTTCTGAACCAATTGAACCACCCGCACCTGTTACAAGAATCTTCTTACCACGAAGTTGTTTTTCAATCATCGTTTGATCTAATTGAACCGGATCACGACCTAATAAGTCTTCAATTTCAACATTTCTTAGCTGTTGTACGTGTAAGTTCCCACTCATGACATCATCAATATTTGGTAAAATTACACATTCCGCACCCGTTTTACGAGCAACATCGTACACTTCATTTAATTTCTTAATTGGAAGTGATGGCATAGCAATAACGACTTTCGTAATTCCCATCGTATCTACAATACGTTCGATATCTTTGATAGCTCCTAAAATACGAACCCCATAAATATCTTTACGTAATTTATCTGGATCGTCGTCAACAAAGGCGATTGGGTCCATTCTCATTGCGGGATGCATTAGCATTTGACGAACTAATAACGTTCCGGCAGCTCCTGCACCAACGATTAGTGTGGGTTTTGCATTTTCCATCACTGAGCTATCCGCAAAGAATTCACGGAACACACGCATTGATAATCGAACCCCACCGATAGAAATCACGAGTAATAACCAGCAGACAATTAAAAATTGCCAAGTCACTTTCGTATCAAAGAAAGCTAACCCTGAAATCGTTGAGACGATTACAGTTGCAGACACACATTTTACAACAGTGATCACTTCATAGACACTCGCATATTCCCAGTCTCTCCAATAAAGATTGAAGAAGTATGAGAAAACATAATAGGCTACTAACGATAAAATCGCTGTAATTGTTAATCCGTGAATATTACGAATTAACCCTTCTGTTACTAATCGAAATCCTAAAAATACTGATCCAACAACAAGTAGCGAGTCAACGATGAATAATAATAAAATTTTTAATCGATTATTCATTTAAATATCCTCTCCTGACTATCCAAGTACTTCTTGAACCACTTCTAAGTAGTTTTGAATAATATAATCAACATCTTCATCACTTAATAAGCCATGTAATGGTAATGTCACTTCATTTTCAAAGAAGCGGTAAGCATTTGGATAATCTTCCATACGGAATCCCATATTTTGGTAAGCCGTTAATAATGGAAGTGGTTTGTAGTGAACGTTACATGAAATACCACGTTCCGCCATTTTTGTAATAATTTCTCCACGTTGGTCATAGCTTGCGCCTTGTACACGTGTGATGTATAAGTGGCGAGAAGATTCGTAGTTTTTACCTTCATGTGGTAATACTTGGATACGATTATCCACAGATAACCCTTTATTAAGATTACGTACGATTTCTTTTCTGCGTTCCAATAATTGTGGGTAACGTTCTAATTGCGCTAACCCAATCGCAGCCATAATATCCGGCATATTGCATTTGAATCCAGGAATGACAATATCGTATTCCCAAGAACCTGGTTTGATTTTTGCTAAAGCGTCTTTTGTTTGTCCGTGTAATGAGTACACTTGGAACTCTTTATACATTGCTTCAGAATCCAATTCGTTTGCTGGATTCCATGTAATACATCCACCTTCTGCTGTTGTTAAATTCTTAACCGCATGGAATGAATAAGACGCAAAGTCAGCTAGTTTTGCAACTGACACTCCGTCACGAGTCGTTCCAATTGCATGTGCACAGTCAGAAACAACAATAATACGGTTAAAGTAACGTTGTAAGTTTGTAGATGGTTGGAATAACCCACGTTTTGATTCCACTACTTCGAAAATACGACGGTAGTCACATGGTACTCCTGCTAATTCTACAGGAATCACCACTTTTGTTTTTTCAGTGATTGCTTCAGCTAAAGCATCATAGTTCATTTCAAAATGATCTTCTTGAATATCAACCATAACAGGTGTTGCTCCAACGTGCTCAATGACACTACATGAAGCAGTATACGTATAAGCAGGAACGATGACTTCGTCTCCAGGTCCAACGCCTAACACGCGTAATGCTAATTCTAAAGCAGCTGTCGCTGAGTTTAAGCAAACTACTTTTTCAGTACCTAAGTACTCTGCTAATTGACGTTCAAATTCTTTTGTTTTTGGTCCTGTTGTAATCCAACCAGATTGTAGTACTTCGACTACATTGTTAATTTCCTTTTCTGTAATATCTGGTGGTGAGAATGGAATATTTCTAACTTTCATGTTGTTTCCTCCAAGTTATTTTAAGACTGCAATTACAGTTTTGACCATAATTGCAATATCATTTTTTAAACTACATTTTTCTAAATAATCAATATTGTATTTCATTTTTTCTGGTAAGATATGCTCGATATAGGCCTCATCGACGGTCAACCCTTGTTTGGTCCACTCTGCAATTTTTTCTGCTTCGTGTCTGAATTCAATGGCTGCTAGAGAGGTTACACCTGCTGGCATTAATAATGTTGTCTGCATTTCTGGTGTGTATGCATCTACATATTTTTGCACTTCTGGTCTTGCCCCTACAAAAGACATATCTCCAATCAATACATTGAGTAGCTGAGCTACTTCATCTAAACGATAATTACGTACACGGCGACCCACTTTTGTAATACGCGGGTCGTGGTCTTCTGTCACAAGCGGCCCTACTTTATCCGCATCGAGAATCATCGTTCTAAATTTAAAAATTTTAAATTTGCGCCCATTTGTCGTCACACGTTCCTGTCTATAAAATACAGGGCCTCCGTCTTCTAATTTGATGGCAATCGCAATTATTAAAAATACAATGGATAATGGCACTAGTAGTAATAGCGATACTACAATGTCAAAAATTCGTTTTGAAATTAAATAGCCTTTCCGCTGTCGAAGCTCTAATTGTTTCTTAATTACGAGCTCATTTCTCATAAATTCTGGCAATGAAATATTCTCGTTCATAAATTCTCCTTTCATGCCTAGATAACCTTCCCTATTATACCACATTTTCTTGAAATGCGGTAAATTTCTATGTAAAACTAGAAATATTTTTAGTGCTATAAAGTGCAATAAAATAAACCAATCTACACAACTGGTAGATTGGTTTATCTCTCTTTTGTTGATTTGTTATTGAATAATATTAGCGTCCAATAAGGACTTCCAAATTTCAAGCGCCAACTCTTCTTTCGAACTCTCTGGCAGTGGAAGTTGTTTTCCATCTTTAGTAAGAATCGTAACTTGATGGTTATCCGCATTAAATCCTATCTTCGAACTTGAAACATCGTTAGCGATAATCGCATCGGCTTTTTTCTTTTCTAATTTAGCCGCTGCATACTCAAGTACTTTTTCGGTCTCCGCCGCAAAACCAATCACAACTTGGCCCTCTTTCTTAGAATGACCGAGCCCCTTTAGAATATCAGGGTTTTCTGCTAATTCTAATTTTAAGCCTGCTTCATTGTGTTGCTTTTTGATTTTCTGATCCGAACGATTAGCTACATAGTAGTCAGACACTGCAGCAACCATCACCGCAACATCGGTAGTTGGAAAATGTGCTGTGACGACTTCTTCCATCTCATGCGCTGATTCTACATACGTTACATTCACACCAAACGGAACTTTCAATTGTTTGGTCGTTGAAACTAATTGAACCTCAGCCCCTAAAATCGATGCCGCCTTTGCAAGTGCGTAGCCCATTTTCCCAGAAGAATCATTTGAGATATAACGCACTGGATCGATGCGCTCTTTTGTTCCACCGGCTGTAATTAATACAGATTTTCCTTTTAAAGGAGAGCCGTACAATCGTCTGCTCTCAAAGAAAGTCACTTGCTCGAAAATCTCTTCAGGTTCAGGGAGACGACCCTTGCCATTATATCCTTCTGCTAAAAATCCAGTAGCTGGTTCAATAATAACTTTCCCGTCTGATTGAAGCTGGACCACATTACGAACAGTTGCAGGATTTTCCCACATATGTTCATTCATCGCAGGCGCTACATAAACCGGAACCGTTGTTGCTAACAATGTGCTTGTTACGAAATTATCGGCGATTCCATTGGCTAATTTTGCAATCGTATTAGCGGTTGCGGGCACGACAACTGCCACGTCGGTTTTATCGGCTAAATGAATATGTTGAACGCGATCAGCTTCGTCTTCGTCAAACGTATCGGTATGAACTTTATTCTTGGTTAGCACTTGAAACGTTAGAGGCGTAATGAATTCGCACGCACTTTTTGTCATCGCGACTTCCACATTTGCCCCTGCTTTTACAAACAAGCGAACGAGTGTAGCTACTTTAAACGCGGCGATTCCACCAGTAACAAAGACCGTTACGTTTTTACCTTTCCACATAAACTATCCTCTTTTCTTATAAATGGTTACTAAAATAGATGCAATGATTGGTGTCATCACGGTTGCAGCCAACGCTTCCGCAATACCATTTGTCATAACAACGCTCATTAAGAAGAGTGGTAATTCCGCAACAGTTTGCCCTGTTAATTCTGCGTATTGATTTCCCATCAGTAAATAAATTGAACTTAATACGAATACTGTATTCATAATACTTCCAAGGAAACCAGACACTGCCATTCTGAGTCGGTCATACGCAATGAGTTTAGTTGCCTTGTGATAAAACAATGCAATAAGTCCACCCATTAATAAACGTGGCAAGATAGAAATCAATGGATTCGTAAAGATTAGTAAGCTAATTGCACTTCCTGAAGTAAAGGCGCGTAAGAATGAGCATATTCCCCAAGTAAACCCTAAAAGGAATCCCGCTTGTGGCCCTAATACAATCCCACCAACAATAACCGTAATATGAATAATTGTAATATCTAAAACCACTAATGGTAAGTTCCCTAAAAACGGAACAAAACTTTGTAAAATAATCATCGCGATAAACATCGCACTTAATACCATTTGAAAAGTTCTTTGTCTTTTCATGTCTTCACCTCGAGTCTTAATGACTGTATTATACTAATCTTTGTCATTTCAATCAATGTAAAAAAACTGAAAAAGCTAGGAAAGAGAATCCTTCCTAGCTATCAACTTCATTTTTAGAATGCGTTATAGATAAATTCTGTAGCATTTGTGAAGTCATTGAAAATACAATACAACAGTATACTCGTAATCAGGATATAAAAGAGAAGTGTCCACCCTAAAAATGTATCACACTTACGAACTAATTTTTGAAATTTTTCTTTCATCATCCATACCCCTTCATTTCTTCTACGAATCGTAGTATATCATATTCCAACCACCGTGAACATACTAAAAACTGCACTATTTCGGGATTTAATATTTTTTTAGAAATTTAGGCAACAAAAAACACCCGAGGTTTCCCTCAGGTGCTCAGGCTATCTATTGTTTAGATTTTAGATACAGCTTCTTCAACTAATGCTTCAACTTCTTCTACAGTTGCACATTCGTTAATTGCTTTATCTGCTAATGCTTGCATATCGCTTAATGTTAATTTAGAAATTAAGCTACGTGTTTTTAGAACACTTGATGCAGACATTGAGAACTCGTCTAATCCAAGACCTACTAATAGAGGCACAGCTGTTTGGTCTCCAGCCATTTCCCCACACATTCCAGCCCATTTGCCTTCTTTGTGTGCTGAATCAATTACGTGTTTGATTAACGTTAAGATTGATGGGTTATATGGTTGGTATAGGTATGAAACGCGTTCGTTCATACGGTCAGCAGCCATTGTGTATTGGATTAAGTCGTTAGTTCCGATACTGAAGAAGTCCACTTCTTTAGCGAATTGGTGAGCTAAAACTGCCGCTGCAGGAATTTCAATCATGATACCTACTTGGATATCATCGCTAACTGCAACACCTTCTGCGATTAATTTAGCTTTTTCTTCTTCTAATAACGCTTTAGCGCCACGGAAATCATTTAATGTCGCAATCATTGGGAACATGATACGTAATTTACCGTATACAGAAGCACGTAATAACGCACGTAATTGTGTACGGAACATTTCAGGTTCGTTTAATGAAATACGAATTGCACGATATCCTAAGAATGGGTTCATTTCGTGTGGTAATGGTAAGTATGGTAACTCTTTATCCCCACCGATATCCATTGTACGAACGACAACAGGTTTTCCATTCATTCCTTCTAAAACAGCCTTGTAAGCTTCAAATTGATCTTCTTCAGTTGGCATGTCGTGAGAATCCATGTATAAGAATTCTGTACGGTATAAACCAACACCTTCTGCACCATTGTTTACTACACCTTCTAAATCTTTTGGTGTACCAATGTTTGCAGCCAATTCAACTTGATGGCCATCTTTAGTGTAAGTTTTTGAGTCTTTTAATTTTTCCCATTCAGCTTGTTGAGCGGCGAATGCTTCAGCTTTAGCACGGTATTCAGCAATCACTTCTTCAGATGGGTTAAGGAATACATCCCCTGTTAAACCATCAACGATAATGATATCTCCGTCTTTAGCTGTTGAAGTCACTTCTTTAGTACCAACGATTGCTGGAATTTCTAAAGAACGAGCCATAATAGCTGAGTGAGAAGTACGTCCACCAATATCAGTAACGAAAGCTTTTACGTATTGGCGATTTAATTGAGCTGTATCACTCGGTGTTAAATCGGCAGCCACGATAATCACTTCATCTTTGATAGTTGCTGGGCTAGGAATTTTAACGCCTAATAAATGAGCTAAGACACGTTTCGATACGTCACGAATGTCCGCAGCACGTTCTTGCATATAAGGGTTATCTTCCATTCCTGCAAAAATAGAAATAAACATATCTGTTACTTCTTTTAATGCAGATTCCGCATTCACTTTATTAGATGTAATGCTATCTTTTACTTGTCCAATTAATTCTGGATCGCTTAAAACCATTAAGTGAGCATCGAAAACTTGCGCTTCTTCTTCACCTAAGTTTTTCAAAGCAGTCTCTTTAATTAATTCGACATCTTTTATTGACGCTGCTAATGCATCATCCAAGCGTGAAACTTCTTTTTCTGAATCTTCAACAGTTACTTTTGTGACTGTTAAATCTGGTTCAGTCAAAGTATATACTTTGGCAATTGCAATGCCATCACTAGCAGCAATCCCTTGTAATGTTGGTTTCATATTATTCAGCTAATCCTTCTTTTTTCATAGTTTCGTCAATGCCTGCTAATGCTTCTGCTTCGTCAGCACCTTCAGCAGTGATCACTACGTCAGCACCTTGGCCAACACCTAATGACATAACGCCCATGATTGATTTTAAGTTAACAGATTTACCTTTATATTCTAATTGGATATCTGAACTATATTTGCTTGCTGTTTGAACTAATAAAGTTGCTGGGCGAGCGTGGATCCCTGTTTCTGCGATTACATGATATTCTTTCTTTTCCATATTGAAAGTCTCCTTTGAAAGTAAATTTTTGTTAAGAAATGTACTTCGAGAGCATGTAGGTCTCAAAAATACAACCCTTTCAATTAATAAGGTTACCATTTTTTGAGAGATTTAACAACTATTTAAATACATTTTTTAAAAGCACTTTCATCACAATCCCTATCATACTTACAAAAAAATCTTTTGATTGAAAATTCTTTAAAATTTAATAACTTTTCTTAAATTTGTAGGTGAAAATGAAACAAAAAAAATGTATAATGACTTCAAGGGATTTTTTTCAGAAGGAGGCTGTGTCTATGAAACTTATCGATATTACCAATTCTCACTCGCAACTTGTCAATGAACAGTTAGCAAATACAGATGCGTACTTCATCAAGGTCTATTCACTTGGTCAAACAACTGTTTTCTATGCTGACGCTGCCACTCACCGTGATATTGTAATTTTAAATAAAAAAAGACGTATTAAAGATGTTGAAATTGAATTCGTTGTTCATCGCCTATTCCATATGGAACCTGAAGGACTTGATATTATTCATGCTGATAACTTTGTTGAAATTAGTATTCCAGTGGAGAAACAACGACCTAATTTTAATTAATTCATAACGATAACAGCCGCTAACGTAAAATTGCGTTAGCGGCTTTTTTATATTAAAAAGTAGAAAATTATCATATATGATAATTTTCTACTTTCACATTAAATCCCAACCATCTCTAAATAGAGTCGGTGCGAATAGCTATCCGTCATTCCTGAAATGAAATCCGTTGCTAACAGAAGGCGTAAGTATAATTTTTCAACTTCGCTCTTTCCTTCCGCAAAGTAATGATAGGAACGTTTCTGACTCTCAGAAATAATCCCGATTTTCTTCAACTCTACATAGTCTAATTGACGATTCGTATCATATGCGACTAAAGAAGGTACAAAGCTATCTAATAAATAAGTGAGCGTTGTATACCCTGCAATCTCTAATCTCAAGATTCCTTTATTGTCATAAATGCGTTCCTCAGATAATTTACGAAGAATGACATATAGATCCTCCGCCCAAGAATTTTTGAACAAGTCTTGATTAAATGTTCCTTCCATAATCTCATCGTAATGATTTACGAAATTATGACGGGCACCATCGATTAATTTATCACGTAAATCCACAAAGAATCGGTTGACACTAAAGACTTTCTCATCAATTGTATTTAACACTTCGCGTGTATGAACAGAATGTGGCGCATTATAAGCATCCGTACTCAAGTTATCTAGTAAAAACTCGCGCACATCTCTAAAGGAAATCACACCTTTACCAATCGCATCTTCCATATCGGCTACAAGATAAGCAATATCATCTGCAGCTTCCAAAATAAAGGTTAGCGGATGGCGGCTTGTCCCTGTTCCTGTAATCTCTGTTACTTTTTGGAATGTTTCTTCTTCTGCAAAGAAATAGCCAACTTTCTTCGAAGTAATTTGTTCTGTTTTCTTACGAGAAGACGGGTACGTATATTTCAATATCGTATTAAGCGTCGCTGCCGTTAAATCAAGTCCATCAAATTCTCCTTTGAAATCATGCAACTTCGATACAATTCGCAATGATTGCGCATTCCCTTCAAAGCGATAAAAATCATAGATATAAGGACTTGCTAGAAATTCTTCTGCCACATCACTTTTTTCTCTCAAGAGGCTTGGCAGATTTTTCTTAAACCATTGTCGGATGATGTCTTCTCCAAAATGGCCATAAGGAGGGTTCCCAAGGTCATGTACGAGACTTGCACATTCAACAATTTTCAACACATCCTCTTGACGATCAATCATCTCTTGCTTACTGCTGTCAGGTTTCTTCTCTAATTCCTCTTGCAATAAAATAACAATTTCCTTCGCAAGTGACCGTGCCACCATCGCTACTTCTAACGAATGCGTTAAACGCGTATGAATAAAATCTAGTCTCTCCAGAGGAAACACTTGTGTCTTGTCCTGCAATCTTCTAAATGAAGGACTTGTTATAATTCGTTTGTAATCATCATCAAATTCATTACGATGGGTTGCTTTTTTACCAGAAAGACGTTTTGTTGATAGTAATTTAGACCATTCCATAAATCATACCCCTTCCATTACTCCCCATCATTATACCAAAAGTTCGTCCACCTTTGGAATTTTGCGCATTTGATGGATATAAACTGTAATGCAAATGATAAAGGAGATAAAGTCGGAAATTGGACCTGCGAAAATTAATCCATCTACTCCAAAACTAGTTGCAAGAAGAACCATGACTGGAAGCAAGACAAACATTTGTCGTGTTAAAGAAAGAATCGCTCCTAATTTTGCTTTTCCGATTGCTGGGAAGAAGGTTGTCACAATAATGGTAGTCCCATTAATAAACGTGAAGAATAAGAACGCTCGTGCATATCTCACCCCAAATTCATAGTAAAGAGCATCCCCACTTCCAAACATTTGAATCAGTTGTAGCGGAAAAGCTTCGAATAGAATCCATAAAATCGTGGATAAAATAACGGTAACTTTCAGTAGTAAGCTCATCGTTTCATGCACACGTGAATATTTCTTTGCACCATAGTTAAATCCTAAAATCGGTTGTGCTCCTTGATTTAACCCAATCACAACTGCAATGAAGATAACGAAGATTTTGCTCACAACTCCCCCAACCGCAATCGGAATATCACTACCGTAAATAGATTGTGCTCCATATGTACGTAAAAGATTATTCGATGCAATTTGTACAATGGTCGCAGAAATTTGGAAAATGAACGATGTTAACCCTAGAGACGCAATCACTTTTACATCAGAAAACGACAACTTAAAGTCGCTACGCTCAAAGCGAACGGATCTAAACCTTGGAATATACGCGAGTAATACGATGGCTGAAACAACTTGACTGATCACCGTTGCCCAAGCAGCTCCCGCAATCCCCATGTTGAATCCAAAGATAAACAACGGATCAAGAACGGTATTCAGCAAGGCTCCCACAATAATGGCCATCATCGAGTAAGTAGCTCTACCATCTGCGCGAACTAATGGATTAAACCCAATCGAAATCATGAAAAACGGAATCCCAAAAGCTGTAATCCCTGCATACTCACTGGCGTATCCTAAAATCTGATCAGTAGCACCAAATAAGTTCAATAATGGTTGTAAGAACAATAGAACCACACTCATAATGATTAACCCAGCTGTCACCAACAATACCACTGCAGTCCCAGCAACTTCACGAGCATGTTTGTCCTCTTTTCTCCCCAGCGCCAAGTTAAAGTTTGACGCGGCACCAATCCCGACCATTAAACCAATCGCCATACAGATGGTTGTAATTGGAAAGGCAATATTCGTTGCTGCGTTTCCTAAGTATCCCACTCCTTGTCCAATAAAGATTTGGTCGACAATATTATAGAGTGCATTCACCACATTCGCGATAATCGCAGGAATCGCCATCTTTCTAAGAAGAGTCCCTATCTTTTCTATACCTAATGGATTTTGTTTTTCTTCAACGTTCATTTAAACTCTCCTTCTCAATTATTTGTATATATGCATAAAAAAAGTCCCTCCACACGCGGAGAGATCTACCAATACATTTATCTTAACTTTGCAATCTGATTTTGTCAAACATCCTCCCCCACTATTTCAGCACTCACCTCACCCTGAACAGCACTCACGGGCGCTCCAATTTTAGCGATAACTAATTTCTGAAAGACTCGTCTTCTTTATCCTCATTTTGATTTATGGCGGTCTAAGAAAGATAACCTACTTTATAAAATATACGAATCAAATCTTTAAGTCTTCGTTCTGAAGAATCATGCGGATTCTATAAAAGCAGTAATGGGGAATGATATCAAAACGAATTAACGGGAGTTAGGAATTTATTCCTTACTCCCGTTTTTGAGGCTTTGAAAGTGAGAGACCTCGGCTCGAACCGGTATCCCAT
>CALHVK010000005.1 GCA_938039195.1 uncultured Carnobacteriaceae bacterium | reverse complement strand
AACTGTTTTATAAGCGAACGTTCGCTCAACAGTGATATTAATTTATCATAACTGATAACCAATTTCAACTGAAATGAATAAGATCTTTTTAGATATTTTTTTCTTCTATAAAAATTCAAAAAAGAGCCTAGGTTACAAGAACCTAGACTCTATTATTTTCCTTATTGTACGACTCCTGTATCGATTGCTACACCATCTCTTTTAATGATGTATTTACCACTTGGAACTTGATTGTTAAACGTAAAATCAATCGTTACAGTTGTGTTCTCAGAAATCTTAAATGTACGATAAGCAGTATTTATATTGTTGTTTGCATCTTGGATAAAGATTTCAACTGTATTTTGTTTTGCTTCTTGGGTGTTTGACCCTGAGTTCGCATTATTATTGTTTGTCTTCTTCGCTTCATAAGGAATCGTAAATTGACGAGACACTACTCGTTCCCCTTTTCCTTTTGAAATGACAACTGTTAAAGTATCTCCTTTTTTAAGAGCTGTACCTTCAGCCGGAGATTGTTTAATAACAGTATCCGCAGTTTCATTACTATTTTCTTCTGAAATTTGTAACTTCAACCCATGCTCTTTCGCGTACTCTTCAACTCCCGATCGTGAATAACCTTTTAAGTTAATGAGCGTTACTGGCTCTTTTCCTTTAGACACGGTTAAAACCATCTTCGTATCTTTGGCAACTACTTTTTCCCCTTTAGCAACACTTTGTTCCATTACCTTTCCTGATTCTACAGTATCTGAATAACTATCTTTTTTCTCTACTGCAATCCCTAATTTTTGCAAGGCTGCTTTAGCTTCATCAAAAGTCTTGCCTTTATAATCTCCGACTTCAACGGTATCTTTTCCAGCACTTACTTTTAATACAACTTTAGATTTTTCTTTTACAGAACTTCCTGCTTTAGGATTCGTCTCAACGACTTTTCCTTCTTCAACCGTATCCGACTTCACCTTTTGGACATCCGACACTTCAAGATTAGCATCTGCTAGTTTTACTTTTGCATCTGCTTCAGTAAGATTCGTTACGTCTGGAACTTTCACATCTTTTGGAGAAGATTGAATAAATGCATAAATTCCTACACCACTAATCAGTAAGAATAGTAATAATAAAATCCATGGCCATTTTCTTTTTTTCTTCTTTGGCTTCTCTTCGACGACTTTCTTTTCTTCGTCAAATTGAATTTCAGGAACTTCTTTACTTGTTGCTGGTACCTTACGAGGGATTGGTCCTGTTGCAATTGGTTGTAACACCTTTGTTTCCTGACTAAAAGCAGTCGGTTTAAACATCGGTTCGTGTAAGCGTTCAGGACTCAAGCATGTTTGTAAATCTTCCAACATTTCTTCGCAATTGCTATAGCGATCAAGTGGTTCTTTTGCTGTCGCTTTTAGAACTACATTCTCTAAGCTTTGCGGAACGGTTGGTAACATGAGTGAAATACGAGGAAGCGGTTCTTGGAAATGTTTCAACGCAATGGAAACAGCAGATTCCCCTTCAAACGGAACTTCTCCAACGAGTAACTCGTACAACACAATTCCTAATGCGTAAATATCTGTGCGAATGGTTGCCATTCCACCTCTTGCTTGTTCAGGAGATAAATAATGCACCGAACCAAGCAATGTGTTCGTTTGTGTCAATGACGTTTCAGAAAGTGCAATCGCAATTCCAAAGTCCGTAATCTTCACATTTCCATTTTTATCAATAAGAATATTTTGAGGTTTGATGTCTCTATGGATGATTCGGTTTTGATGAGCCGCTGCAATCGCAGAAATCACTTGCGTCATAATACGAACAGCTTCGCGTGGAGGAAGTGGCCCTCTTTCACGAATGTACTCTTTCAAATCCGTTCCTTCGACATATTCCATTACAATATAATTGGTACCATTTTCTTCTCCAACATCATACACACTCACAATGTTTGGATGAATCAATTGAGTTGCAGATTGTGCTTCTCTTTGAAAACGTCTCATGGCTGCATCATTTGTACGGAAGTCTAAACGTAATACTTTCAGTGCCACGGGTCTTTCTAGAATTAAATCTTGCGCTAAGTATACAGTGGCCATTCCACCGGTCCCTACATGAGACTTGATTTTATAACGTCCACCGACTGTTTTCCCTGGTTCAATCATTGTTCTACCTCCTCCCTAGCAATATATTTTGCAATCGCAACTGTGATATTATCACGACCACCAGCTTCATTTGCAGCCTCTACAGCTTTAATCGCCTGAGTTTCTACATCTGAATAATTCCCTAAAATCTCTTTAATATATTGATCTTCAATCATATTTGACAGACCATCTGAACAAAGGAAAATCGTATCTTCGTTCTTCAGGCTCACTCTTACAAAATCAATTTGAACATTGAGTGTAATTCCTAAAGACTGCGTTACAATATTTCTTTGTGGATGACTCTTAGCTTCTTCCTCTGTAATTTCCCCTGATTTAAGAAGCTCTTGTACGAGTGTATGATCTTCAGTTAATTGTTTAATTTGAAAATTGCGATACAAATAAGCACGGCTATCACCAACGTTAGCAATTAACAATTCAGAACCAATGATGACTGCTACAACAAGAGTAGTTCCCATACCATCTAGCTCACGATATTGATTCGCTTTTTGAAAAATACGATCATTTTCGGCCTGAATATTTTTAACGAGCCATTGATAAGCGGCTTCTGTATCCGTAATACTTTCTTCTTCCCAACGTTTTCCCAAATGCGATAATGCCATAGCACTTGCTACATCCCCAGCATTATGCCCACCAATTCCATCACATACGACGATCATCGGTACGTTTTGAGTATTCAAAAAATATCCGGCAGCATCTTCATTTACGGTACGTCTCTGGCCGACGTCACTCTTGATGGCTATCTTCATATTTTTCCTCCTGTTGCGAATTATTTTCTTACCATCCTTGCGATGAAAAATCCATCCGTATGATATTCATGCGGTAGAATAGTAAGCATCGGACTCTCCATTGTACAACCAAATTCTTCGATTGGTTGCACCTCAAATTCCGGATGCCCTTCTAAAAAGCTGTGGACTACTTCTTCGTTTTCTCCCTTGTTAATTGTACAAGTAGAATAAATCAGTTTTCCACCTTTCTTTACCATTGTAGCAATTGAAGACAAAATTTCCAACTGTATTTTTGTTAATTTTGTTAAATCTTCACTATTTTTTGTATATTTTATATCTGGCTTACGTCGCATCAGACCTAAACCTGAGCACGGAGCATCCACAAATACCGCATCAAAACTTTCTTCTTTAAATAACTCTTTTGCTTTTCTAGCATCAAGAGCATGTGTATGAATACGATCTTCTACTCCTAGGCGTTTAGCATTTTGATGGATTTTACGTAATTTATTTTCATGTAAATCCAGCGCTTCTACTAGCCCCCCCTCTTCGGCTATTAAATAGCTCGCAAAATGAGTGGTTTTCCCTCCAGGAGCAGCACAAGTATCAAGCACTTTATCTCCAGGTTGCAATCCACCTACTTGAGCCACTAATGAGGAAGACTCATCTTGTACCGTTACGATTCCCTCTTTGAACGCTTTTGATTGCAGTAAATCTCCTTCTTCGACAATAACTGCGCGCGGAGACAACTGACTAGGCTGAACCGTTACGCCTTCTTCATTTAGAAGAGTTTGTGCTTCTTGAATGGACATATTTGGATTTTGAACACGCGCGCTTAAATGTGGCGCAATATTTAAACTTGGGAAAATTTCTCTAGCTTCTTCCCCATATTGTTCAAATAATAAATCTACAATCCAGCGTGGCATACTATATTCAACACTCAAACGTTCACGTTCATCTTTAATAGAAGAAACTCCATCGAATCCAGCACGTTGAACATTTCTAAGGACACCATTCACGAATTTCGCAATTCCTTGATGACCACGTTTCTTAGCAATCTGAACTGCTTCATAAATGGCTGCGCGATCTGGGACACGGTCAAGATACGCCATTTGGTATACCGTCATTCGTAGTAAACTGCGTACCCAAAGTTCCATTTTCTTTTGCTTCTCGACAAATGGTTTTAAATAGAAGTCTAATGTCAATTTACGTTGAATAGTTCCGTAGAATAGTTCCGTTAATAATCCTCTATCTCTTGCATCCAATTGATGTTTTTGTAACACATTTTGAAACGCGACCGTCGAGTATGCTTGATTCTTTTCTACATTCGTTAATAATTCTACGCAAATGTCACGTACATTACTCATGGTTTAACCCCTCAAAAACGGCATCGTTCTTCAACCATTCTGAAAATCCGTTCATAAACGCCTTCGCATCCATTTGAGCTTTTCCTGCTGGTTGAAGACGTGTAATCTCAAGGACAGTTCCGCCTCCACAAGCCACATATAGGCGCCCACCTTCTACAAATAAGCTTCCTGGTGCTTTAGTAGTTTGTTTATCCGTTAGAGCAACTCCCCACATCTTCACACGATTCCCATTTAAAATCGTAAAAGACGTTGGCCATGGACGTAACCCACGAACGAAGCAATCTACTTCACTCGCCGTTTTATTCCAATCAATTTGTTCTTGCTCTCTTGAAATATTTGGAGAGAACGATACTAGCGCTTCATCTTGCTCCACTTCAGTAATCGTTCCAGCAAATAACGCTGGTAAGGTTTCAATCAGTAAGTCTGCTCCGACGACGCTTAATTTTTCAAACATACTAGCAACGTCATCTTCACCAGTAATTGGAATAGCGCGTTGTGAAATAATCGCACCCGCATCCATCTTCGCAACCATACGCATAATGGTTACGCCAGTTTCTTTGTCCCCATTCATAATCGCGTAATGAATTGGCGCTCCTCCACGATATTTTGGAAGTAATGACGCGTGAACGTTCACCGCACCAAAACGTGGGAAGTTTAAAAACTTCGTTGGCAAGAATTGACCATAAGCTGCTGTTACAATTAAATCTGCATCTAGTTGCATCAACTCTTCCAATTCCTGCGACCCACTTAATTTTTCTGGTTGATAAACAGGAATATCATGCTCCAATGCAACAACCTTCACAGGAGTTGGTGTAATCACCTTCTTACGTCCAACTGCACGGTCTGGTTGTGTCACAACCGCAATCACTTCAACTGTTTCTTCATCAATTAATCGTTTCAAAACACCTGTTGAAAACTCAGGCGTTCCCATAAAAATAACTTTCTTCATTTTTCACCTCTATAAGAAATGTTGTGGTTCCATATCAATCGTCATGAGTAATTTCTTTGTACCCACTTCTTGCGTTTCCATCATCAGTTGTTCAAGAAACTCTTGTAGTTGCGGTTCGTTTTTGTATTTCACAATAATTTGGAAATAATAACGATTATTCATTCTCGCAATCGACTTAGCAGTCGGTCCTAGCACAACTGCATTCGGCGACACATTCGCTTTTAACGCCTTATGCACTTCGATGGCTTTCTTCAACGCCACTCCTTCATCTTCACTTGAGAAAGTAATCATCGTTGTAAAGAAGTACGGTGGGTAATTTGCCATATGACGCATCCGCATCTCTGTTTCAAAGAATCGTTCATACTGATGACCTTGTGCTAATTGAATCGCGTAGTGCGTTGGGTTATAAGTTTGGATAAATACCTCACCTGGTTTATCCCCACGCCCTGCACGTCCTGAAACTTGAGTCAGTAGTTGGAATGTTTTTTCCGAACTTCTAAAGTCAGGAATATTCAGCGCTGTATCCGCATTAATCACACCTACAAGCGTTACGTTTGGATAATCAAGACCTTTCGCAATCATCTGAGTTCCAATTAAAATATCGGCTTCTTGATTCTCGAACTGTTTCAGAATCGCTTCATGTTGCCCTTTACGTCTTGTCGTATCCACGTCCATTCGCACAATGCGCGCATCTGGGAATACTTCTTGCAATTCTTCTTGCACCTTTTGCGTTCCTGTTCCAAAATAACGAATCTGTCTACTTTGACATTTTGGGCAGAAATTAGGGATTCGCTCTTCATGACCACAATAGTGACATTTCATACTTCTCGTATCCATATGAAGCGTTAATGAAATATCACAATTGGGGCATTCCAAAACCGTTCCGCAATCACGGCAAAGTACAAACGAAGAATATCCCCGTCGGTTTAAGAGTAAGACACTTTGTTCTCCTCGTTCTAATCGTTTTTCGACTGCATCTAGCAATGTCTTTGAAAAAGACCCTTTTTGATGAACGAATTCCGTTCTCATATCAATCAAATGAACTTCTGGTAAACGTTGCTCCTTTGCACGTTTTGTTAATCGCAAAAGCGTATAGACGCCCTTTTGTGCACGCGCACGAGACTCAAGACTTGGTGTCGCACTTCCTAACACCACTGGACAGTGATGATATTCCCCACGCCAAATCGCTACATCGCGAGCGTGGTATCTTGGAGACTCATCTTGTTTATACGTAGCTTCGTGTTCTTCATCTAAAATGATAATTCCGATGTTGTCTAATGGAGCAAAGACCGAAGAACGAGCACCAACAACAATGTCTGCTTCCTTATTCTTAATCTTACGCCATTCATCGTATTTTTCTCCGACACTTAACCCACTATGAAGTACCGCCACTCGGTCTCCAAAGCGCGATTTGAATCGGTCGACCATTTGAGGAGTCAATGCGATTTCTGGAACGAGCATCATCGCACTCTTTCCTTTCTCAATCACTTCCCCAATCCATTGTAAGTACACTTCTGTTTTCCCAGAACCTGTTACACCTTCTAACAAGTATACTTTCGATGTTTCAGTATCGATTGCTTCTTCTTTCACTCGGTCAAATGCGACTTGTTGTTCAGGATTCAACTGGAATGGAGCACTCTTTTTAAAGACTCTTCCTTTATAAGGATCCCGATTTACTTCTTTTTGAACAATCGTAATCCAATTACGTTCTACCGCAAATTTTAAATCGGCTGTTGTAAAGTCTGTATCCTCTAAGAAACGTCTCTTTTCGATTTCCATCACTTCCATCGAAGCGAGTGTCTTTAAGAGTGCTACTTTCTTCTTCGCACGAGCAGAAATCGTAGGGATAAACTCCTCGTATTCTTGCATCATGTAATTCAAACGAATCCAGTCTTCTGTTTTAACCTTGGCACGGTCTTTGACAAGTGTCTCGATGACCACTGCGCCTTCTTTTTTCAACTTCATCAATTGTTTTAAATGTTCTTCAGGAAGTTCATCCGTATATAACAAGGTTCTCTCGTTATGGAAAATTTCTCTAAATACATCTTCATTTTCTTGTGGATTTACTAATACAAATTGTTTTTCGTAATTCGACTTCAACATTGCTGGAAGCATTGTTTGGTAGCATTGAATCAAGAATGCATGAACCTTCTTTGATAAATGTGCTCCTAGTCGAATCATTTCTGGTGATAAGACTGGATCTAAATCCATTAAATGCAAAATATCTTTAGCTTCACCCTCAAAAGTGGATTCATCACTGAGTTCTAACACAAAACCAGATACGCTTCTTCCACCAAACGGTACCGCAACACGCATCCCTACCTCAATACTCTCTTGCAATTTTTCAGGGACATGATAATCAAACGGTCGATTCACTTGAATGACAGGAACATCAACAATGACTTTTGCATACATCTTCTTCACCTCCAAAATAGTTTTACTACTCATTATAACATAATGCACCCTTTTTTGTTGTCGCTTGCTCTACACTTTTAAACTACGAAAACAAAAAAGCCAAGGGATTTCCCCTTGACTTCTATTACCATTATACGTGTTCTGGTTTGCTGTCTTCACGAATATCTAATTCACCAGCAACTACTTCTTCCAACGCACGACCAACATTTTTATGAGATAGGTAGCTCTCTAATTTTTGTGGTTCATGGTGGTGTAATTCATGTGCACGTTTGCTTGATAAAATAACTAATGAATATTTTGAATCGATTTTTTTCAATAATTTATCGATTGATGGATATAACATCATAATGGTCTTCCCTCTTTCTACTCTTCTTCTAAAATTTCTTCTAATTCATCTTCGAACTCTTCAATACTTTCCAAGTTTCTTTGGATACGTAAATGTTCTGTTTGAATAATTGCTTCGATTTGTTTTACCGCATTTTCTACTTTGTCATTAACAACAGAGTAATCATAATACTTCATCAAACTAAGCTCTTCTCTCGCCACTTTCATACGGTTCTTAATCACTTCGTCAGAATCAGTTCCACGGTTAACGATGCGAGATTCTAGTTCACTTAAATCAGGTGGTGTTAAGAAGATAAACACACCGTCTGGCATTGCTTCACGTACTTGAAGCGCACCTTGAACTTCAATTTCTAAGAATACATCTTTTCCTTTATCTAATGTCTCTTGTACATAATCTAAGGGTGTTCCATAGTAGTTTCCTACATACTCCGCGTATTCTAATAATTTTTTATTTGCAATCATCTCTTCAAATTCTTCTCTTGATTTGAAGAAATAATCTTTTCCATCCACTTCACCTGGTCTTGGCTTACGAGTCGTTGCAGATACAGAGTACACAAATTCTTGATTTTGTTTTTCAAAAATTGCTGCACGAACTGTTCCTTTGCCGACACCTGAAGGTCCAGATAAAACGATTAATAAACCTTTTCTTGCCATAATCGTTTGAAAACTCCAATCTCTTTACATCTTTTTACTATAGTATCACAAACTCTATTCTCGCAACAACCAAAAGTATTGTAAATTCAATAAAAAATCATTATCCATCTGTTTTCTTAGGATTTCCAAATTTTCAATTAGACAAATTACTTTTTCTCTTCTCATTCATCTAAGATAGAAAAGTCTGAAACACGCTAGTCTCTTTCATTATGCAATTCGAATATTTTTCCATCGCCCACTTCTAAATCGAAGGAGAATGATCATGTCTCGAATAAATTGGTCGATAAAGACCGCGTACCATGCACCGGCGAGTCCCCATCCAAAGAAATTTACAAATACATATCCTACACTTAATCGAATGACGCATGATCCGATAAAGATGGCTATCAATGGCCATACCGTATCTCCTGCCCCGCGTAATGCCCCTGAAGTAATCAGTTGATGGCTTTGGAACGGCTGAACAAACGCAACAATGGATAAAGCGATGACTGTATTCTGAATGATTTCACCATTATCCGTATAAAGCCCCGCCAATAAAGAAGCTCCAAAGTAAATAGATACTGACATCATGATTGCTAATGTTAATCCTATTCGCTGACACATCTTTGTATATCGTTCTGCTAATTTCTCATCTTTGGCACCAAGGGACCGTCCCATCAATGAAGAAGCCGTAATTCCAAACGCTTGCGCCGGTGAATACGATAGCGACAGCACATTTAAAGCAATTTGGTGAGCAGCATACACATTGTTTCCTAATCCTGAAACAATCTTCAAGAACATGATAACTCCAAAACGAAGGGCCATCTGTTCTAATGCCGTTGGAATTCCGATTCGAACTAAATCTCGCATCACATCAACACTAAACTCAAACTTTTCCTTAAAGTCTAGTTTTAATACACTCTTTCCAGATAAGATATAACGAACATTCAATACCATCGCAATAAAATTCGATAAAGCTGTAGCAATTGCTGCCCCTGTCACTCCTAAAGCTGGCAGTCCAAACATACCATAAATCAAAATGGCATTCCCCACAACGTTACAACTATTGGCAATAATATTATTCTTCATAGGAATTTTTGTTTCTCCAATTCCACGAAGCGCCGCTGTCACAGTAAACGATAATGATTGGAAAATAAAACCGATTGTGACAATTCTAAAATAATCTACACCGACATTAATAACCGTTGCATCTCCACCTAGCAACGATAAAATTTCCGGAGCGAATAATAGCATTAAAATAGCCGTTGGTGTTACACAGAAAATCATTGCTAGAATCATGACATGTTTTAAGATATTTCCCATACGATTGAATTTCTTCGCACCAAAATATCTGGCGATAATCGCAGTCCCACCAACATTTAAAGCTTGAATCAAACTAAGTCCTAGAAACATTGGTTGGTTCGTCATCCCAACAGCAGAAACGGCTGCAGCAGTATCTCCTGGAATCTTACCGACCATCATCATGTCCACCATTCCAAAAAGTGCCCCGAGAAGCACCTCTACAAACACTGGCCAAACAATCACAAATATATTTTTTCTTAATTCTTTATTTGTCTGTTGTTGCTTTTCTTCCACGCAACCAATCCTTTCACTTTTATAAAAGCAGTATCTATTCTACACCTGTTTTCAACTCAAAACAAATAAGCGACAAAAATTTTGTCGCTTACGTCTTTTATCGTTTACCTTCCCACTCAGCATAGAATTGCTCTAAGTACAATTCTAAAAACTCATGTCGGCCTTTTGCTAATTTCTTACCATAGTCTGTATTCATTAATTCTTTTAACTTCAGTAATTTTTCATAGAAATGCATAATCGCAGTGGATTCCCCATTACGGTATTCTTCAGCCGTCATTTGTTTGCGCGGCTTCATATTTGGATGATGAATCGGTCTTCCTGTACTTCCAGAATAACACATCACTCTGGCAATACCGATAGCTCCAATAGCACCCAATCGATCAGCGTCTTGTACGACTCTTCCTTCAAGAGAGAGCTCTTGATTCTCCTGATGATTCTTAAACGACATTCTCGTAATAATCGATTCGATCGCTTCGATTTCTCCAGGAGCCACTTCGATAGAAGTTAGAAATTCTTTCAATTTCTTCAATGCCTCTGCTGGATCTTGGGCAATTTTATCGTCGATCACATCATGCAGTAGCGCTGCGGCTTCACAAATAAATAAATCTGCCCCTTCACCTTCCGCAATCGTCTTTGTTGTATTGACGACTCGTTCAATATGCGACCAATCGTGCCCCGAGGTATCTGAGTCGAGCACTCTTTTAGCATATTGTTCCATCGCTTTTAATTGTTCTTGTCGCTTCATGCTTCCTCTTCCTCAGGATACTTGATGCCCCATTCGCGGCGTAAGTCGGTCATAATTTTCATCACATCGACTGTATATTCTAGGTGCATGTGGTCTACTCCTGTATCGATTGTTGACTCCATATCGAGTACTTCATAAGCTAAAGCATCTAGTCCTAGTTCATCTTCAAAAGTTTCAACGTGTCCATCTTCTGTATAAGTAATCGTTGCTTTATGTGCTCTTGGATAATCAACAATCTCGATATACCCTTTGTCGTATGCAATGACTCCACGTTTTGGTTGTTTCGCATGGAGTGTCATCGTGACAGTGGCCATTTCTCCAGCATCATTTGTCAAAACGATTCCAGCTTGTTCATCCACACCCGTTGGCGCTAATTTCACTTGAGAAACCATCGAACTAGGCGCTTCACTCATAAAATAACGAATGCATGACAGGGCATATACACCGATATCAAGCAATGCTCCTCCTGCTAGATTGCGATTAAAGAAACGATTGGTCATATCATAATCTTTATAGCTTCCAAAGTTCATCTGAATCATGCGAAGCTCACCCAATTTTTCAGCTGCTTTTCTTAATTGTTTATAGACTGGCATATGATAAAGGGTCATCGCTTCAGCTAAAATCACATTATTTTCCTTTGCAATTTGCAACGCTTCTTCCAATTCTTCACTGTTTAGCGTAATCGCCTTTTCACATAATACGTGTTTCCCAGCGGCTAATGCTTTTCGTAAATAGTGAATATGGGTGTTGTGTGGTGTTGAAATATAAATAATATCCACTGCAGGATCTGTAAAGACATCATCAATTTCATCGTATACTTTTTCAATGCCATATTTTTGGGCAAATTTCACGGCATTCTCATAGGTGCGATTGGCAACACCATAGAGTTTTCCATTCAATGATTTCATCGCAACGGCGAGTTCATTCGCAATGACTCCTGTCCCGATTGTAACCCAGTTTTTCGTTACTTTTAGTTGCATATAGAGCACCTCCAAATTTCATTACTTTAATGATAACTGCCTTATCGTCAAAACTCAACCAATGCAAATAAAAAGCTAGACCGAAGCCTAGCTTTAGTGAGTTTCTATAAAATTCTTAATGAGTTGAATCAATTGCTCTTGTTGTTTTTCAGCTTCCAGCGTGGCCTCCCCATCACCATTTTGCTGCCCATATAATCCAAATCCACTATGATTTCCGCCTTCAATAGTCGTATAAATGGTTGATTGCGGCAATCTTGATTTTCCATCCTGATATTTTTCTTGATTTAAGATTTTATCATTAGAAGCCGTGATTGATAAAACAGGAATTGATGTATTACTAATATCTGTACTCTTATCTGGATAGCTTGCTAAAAGAATTAACCCCACAACTTTATTGTTCTCATTTAGATTTTTTGCTTCGACAGTTGAAACCACTCCTCCAAGAGAATGCCCCCCAAGAAAGACTTTATCTAAATGCTCTTCCTTCACAATCGTTGCCATTGTTCCATTGTCTAATATTGGTAGATTTAACTGCGAAGAAATAAGATACACTTCGATTCCTTCTTTAGCTAAACCATCTGCTAACTTGGCATAAGCTTGAGGCTCAACCATCGCTCCTGTATAGAAAATAAGTGTCCCCTTCTTCTCACCCGTTACTTCAAAATGAGTCCAATTATTTTTCTGCTCGAATGCAGCAACATTCCAAATTTCTTGCGCTTCTGGAGTACCTCTGTAAGTAAACATTTGAATTAATCCAAGTGCTAATAAAATAAACGCAAACAGCACTCCAAAAATCCCATACATTATTTTTCTTTGTTTTGTCATCTGTTATCTCTTCTCTCTATAAACCTTACTACTATAGGATACTACAACTGTATGCAAAAACACAATACACCTAATACAAGTGATACCGTATACGGTATCACTTAAATTTCAAAATCGAAATGCTCATCAGCAAGTTTTTTCCATTTTAACGTTAAAGTACATATTAAACTCATAGAACAAGAAAGAAGTTGCTATTACAGATAACAATGGGATTACCGTTCGAGTTACATTAAACCCTTAAAAACAACAAAAAAGGTGGATGCATTGCATCCACCTTTTTACAATTCAGATTAATTTTCTGCTTCGGCTTGTTTTTTACGTTTATTTGCTTTTTCACGTTCGCCTTTATTTAAAATTTGTTTTCTTAAACGAATTGTTTCTGGAGTAACTTCGCAGTATTCATCGTCTGATAAGAATTCTAATGACTCTTCAAGAGATAATTTCTTTGGAGTCTTAATCACTGAAGTTTGGTCTTTCGTAGCTGAACGAATATTGGTTTGTTGTTTTGCTTTCGTAATATTAACCGCTAAGTCATTTTCACGAGAGTGTTCCCCAACAATCATTCCTTCATAAATTTCAGTACCTGGCTCAGTGAAGATGACACCACGGTCTTCAACCCCCATAATTCCGTAAGTCGTTGCTTTTCCTGTATCTGTTGAAACAAGTGCACCATTACGGCGTCCACCAATGCTTGTTGGAATGTATGGTAAGTATTGATCGAATGTGTGGTTCATAATTCCGTATCCACGTGTCATTGATAAGAACTCTGTTGTATATCCTAATAATCCACGAGCTGGAACTAAGAAGACAATACGAACTTGTCCATTATCGTTATGTTGCATATCTTGCATTTCACCTTTACGGTTACTTAATGATTCGATAATTGAACCCATGTATTCTTCAGGAGTATCGATTTGTACACGTTCAAATGGTTCACATTTTACGCCATCGATTTCTTTAATAATTACTTCTGGACGAGATACTTGTAACTCAAATCCTTCACGACGCATGTTTTCGATTAAGATAGATAAGTGTAATTCCCCACGTCCTGATACAATCCATGCATCTGGTGAATCTGTTGGTTCCACTTTTAGAGATACGTCTGTTTGTAATTCACGCATTAGACGTTCTTCAATCTTACGAGCTGTAACGAACTTCCCTTCGCGTCCTGCAAATGGTGAGTTGTTCGTCAAGAATGTCATTTGTAATGTTGGTTCGTCAATGTGTAATACTGGTAGGCTTTCTTGTGTATCTACTGGTGTTACAGTTTCTCCAACGAAGATATCTTCCATACCAGATACAGCAATTAAATCTCCGGCTTTTGCTTCATTGATTTCTAAACGATTTAATCCGAAGAAACCAAATAATTTAGTAACACGGAAGTTTTTCTTTGTACCATCTAATTTTAGAAGAGATACTTGGTCCCCTACTTTAATGGTTCCACGGAAGACACGTCCGATACCGATACGTCCAACATAGTCATTGTAGTCTAATAATGACACT
>CALHVK010000004.1 GCA_938039195.1 uncultured Carnobacteriaceae bacterium | reverse complement strand
TGCGTTAATTTATGTAGAAACCGAGAAAAATCATCCACCTTTACTTTTAGCCGAAAATTGGCAAATCATTAAAGAAAAATCAGCGGGAATGGTAACCAGCTGTTTAATTCAAGTAACATCCATTTAAAAAGAGAATACAATGAAAAAATTAACTCCAGATGAAGCAATTGATATTGCGTACGATATTTTCCTTGAAATGGCAGGAGAAAATTTAGATCCTGCCGATATTTTATTATTTAACCTTCAATTTGAAGATCGCGGTGCGGTGGAAATGGTAGAAACTGCCGATAATTGGGATGAAGAAATTGGTACACTTATCGATCCTGATGCTTTCGCAGAAGTATGGGTTGGCTTGGTCAACGACCAAGATGAAATGGAGGATGTATTTGCGAAATTCTTGATTTCTCACGAAGAAGAAAACCGAGAATATCACGTTGTGTGGAAAGAATAATCGTTAATACCGTATATAAAACTACCTTAATTCTTCACATTAACAGGAATGCTCTCCTATTGGGGGAGCATTCCTGCATAAGAAATATAAAGAAAAAGGCATAGTAGACAAAATAGTTGTTAAAAAGTGGCTTAAAACCTTATAGTACAAGGCTTTAAGCCCTATTTTTGAAATATGAACAAAAAACTGCCCATTTTGT
Organism: uncultured Carnobacteriaceae bacterium; assembly: GCA_938039195.1. Classification (GTDB taxonomy): domain Bacteria; phylum Bacillota; class Bacilli; order Lactobacillales; family Aerococcaceae; genus Granulicatella. The sequence continues at coordinate 4,020 of CALHVK010000004.1, read as the reverse complement.
CAAAGTGCAAGAATAAAGAAACATGGTAAGCAAAATAATGCTCAACGTTATTTTTGTAATCAATGCCATAAAACATTTATCCTAAAAAATAAATTAGATCCTATTAAAATTTGGACTGATTACACCTCTGGAAAACAAACCTATCAACAGCTCGCGATAAAATATCAGTGTTCAGCTAGAACCATACAATGATATATTGATAAAGCCCCTAAAACATCTTTAAATCAGCCTAAAAATCGATACCTTAATATCATTATGGATACGACCTTTTTTCATCGTTATTCCGGTATTTTAGTGATGATGGATTCAAAAAATTCATTGACTCTAAAGGTGAAGCTGGTGCGACTCTAGACGACAACGCTGGTGTGACATCTGGTAAGGGATACACTCAAGCTGCGATAACATTAGACAAAGAGTCAGGAATCTTATACTTCTATGCGTTTGATTCTGGTGGATATACTTACAAAATTACTTATAAAACAGAAGATGGTTCTACAATTAATCCAATGAGTGCACTAGTAAACGTTGATATCGACTACAATCAAGGTATTGCAACTTCTGAAAAGAACTTAATTACTGGAATTTTATCTCCAGAAAGTGAATTAACTTCTGGGGACATCTACGACACAGTGGGTAATTCTTACAAGAATGCGCAATATGACCATAAAGGAATTGTAGCGGACTACGATAAATCTATCCCGCAGGGTTCAGGTATATTCATTACGTCAGGTGGAGAATTCGAATATAGTCACTTCTTTGCGTCAGACAATGCAACTCCAGCGGATAATGTAGAATACACGAATAATCGTATGAAGCTTAATGAATCAGTTTCAATAGCTGCAGGATTGTTCTCTAAAGATGTGAAAGTAAACTTACACACTCCAGAAATTCCAACAGCTCCAGCTATCGAGAAAGAGTTTGAAGCTAAAGAAATCGAAGTGACACTAGAACAACAACCAACAACTACTTACGTAGACGAAAACGGAAAACAGTTACTTCCACCAGAAAAAGGTGAAAAAGATAAGAAGGACATTCCGGGATATAAGTTCGTTGAAACTAAAAAGAAAGAAAACGGAGACATCGAACACGTTTACAAGAAAATCGCAAACATTACAACATACGTTGATGAAAATGGAAAAGTGTTATTACCACCAAAAGGAGGTATCCATGAGAAAGAAACAATCAATGGATACGAGTTTGTGAAAACAAATAACAAAGAAAATGGCGACGTAGAACATGTTTATCGTCAAATTAAACATATCACTACTTATGTGGATGAGAGTGGAAAAGAATTATTACCACAAAAAGAAGGTATCCATGAGAAAGAAACAATTAATGGGTATGAATTCGTGAAAACGAATAACAAGGAAAACGGGGACGTGGAACATGTTTATCGTCAAGTCAAAAATATCACAACTTACGTTGACGTAAATGGTAAAGTGTTATTACCACCAAAAGAAGGTATCCATGAAAAAGAAACAATCGATGGATACGAATTTGTGAAAACAAATAACAAGGAAAACGGTGACGTTGAACACATTTACAAGCAAGTTGAAACACCAACACCAGAAACGCCAACTAAAGAAACACCAACAACTAGTGTTGTAGTGGAGAAAAAAGCTCCGACTACTAAGAAATTACCAAACACTGGGGTTGGAATCATTGGTGGAATTGCCGGAGTATTAGGTTTAACAGGTGTTGGAGCTTACTTCAATTCACGTAAACGTAAAAAATAAGACTGATTAGAGAGTAACATTTGTTACTCTCTTTTATTTTCAAGAAACTATTGACTTCTGTTTTTTTTTTTTTGTTACAATAGTGAAGTATTATACTACTTTATAAATGAAGGGATTGATAGGATGAAAAAATCATCAATTAAATTAGGAAGTCTTGGAGTAGCAGGGATTGTTCTTGTATCACAAGCGTCTACTGTAGCATTTGCTGATGAAGTGGCTAAAAATAATGTAGAATTAAAATCTACAGAGTTAGATAAACAATTGGAAGAATTCAAGAAATTAGGAATTGAACCAACTGTTGAAAAGCAAGTCATCAAAAAGACTGTTAAATCTCAAGATGAGTTAGAAAAAGCTCGTCAAGAAATTGAAGACAAAATCCATCAGGCAGACAAAGCAAACCAATCTGCGTTGGATACAACTAAGACTCACAAAGAGAACGTGAAAAAAGAAGGAGCACGTCTTAAAACAGAAGAAGACGAAATCAAAGCACAATTTCCATTATTCTTTGAAAAAGACGGAGTTCGTGTTTATGGTAAATTCAATGAAGCTGGAAAAGGTTCACAAGATTATTACAAGGATATTCACGTATTCTTCGATGTTGATTCAGACTACGAAGGTGCGGTTGATGGAGTTCACGTAAATGAAGATTCTAAATGGGAAATCATTAAGGGTCCAGCTGAGAACTTAGGTGCTGTATTTACTGATTCACCTAGCTGGGAATACATCGGACTTGGTGAGAAAGGTAAATTACCGGCTGAGGGAACAAGCGTTAAATTAACTCACGTTGCGAACTTAGATGATGGTCGTCAAGTAGACATGATTATTACTGTTGGTAAATTCCGTACTAGAACAGATGATAAACCAGAGTTCATCAACGAATTTGTAGATGCTTTAGGTAAAGAACCAAAGCGTACACACATGCTAGTATTAAGTAAAAATACACAAGGTGCTAAACAAATTGCGATTGACTCTGCGTTTGGTAAACAAACACAGTTAGACATTAAATTTGTGGATACTGACGGTAAACCAGTGAAATTAGTAACTGGTTTAGTATCAACTGACGTTGACTACAAACAAAGTGTTACTGTAGCAGGTAATGCATTCTTAGGAAACATTGTTGCACCTAAAGCAGAATCTCACTTAGAAACAATTACTTGGGATGCGGATGGTGTTGAAGTACCAAATACTGTTAAGGACGTAGTTGGTGATGGAGCTGACGCTACTAATTCAATCCCACAAGGTTCGTTCGTATCTGTATTAGCAGGGGATTCATTCTCTTACACGCATGGTGAATGGGGTGAAGGACTGCTTCAAGGTGAAGCATACCGTGCAGATTACATGTCTAAAATTAACAATCCAGAAACACGTAGTTGGATTGGAGGACCGTACATGTACGCTGATATCTTCGGAACTGGTTCAAAAGTGAACGTCCATAAACCGAATATTCCAACTCAACCAGAAACGACTTTAGTAGAAGTTGTCGGTGAGATTGAAGTTGTTAACCACACAACATATGTAGAAGACAAAACTGGTAAGGAATTATCACCTAAAGATGAAGGAATCAAAGAGAAAAAGGATATTCCAGAATACGAATACGTTCGTACTGACAAGAAAGAAAATGGAGATGTTGAGCACGTATACCGTAAATCTGTGACTACAACTTATGTAGATGAGAACGGAAACAAACTTTTACCACCAGAAAAAGGTGAAAAAGATAAGAAAGATATTCCGGGATACAAATTCGTTGAAACGAAGAAGAAAGAAAACGGTGACATTGAACACGTTTATAAGAAAGTGGCTAAAATCACAACTTACGTAGACGAAAGTGGAAAAGAATTGCTTCCTAAAAAAGAAGGAATTCACGAAAAAGAAAAAATCAATGGGTACGAGTTCGTCAAAACGAATAACAAGGAAAATGGTGACGTAGAACATGTTTACAAACAAGTATCTAAAATCACAACTTATGTAGATGAGTCTGGAAAAGAATTGCTTCCTAAGAAAGAAGGAATTCACGACAAAGAAGTTATCACTGGTTATGAGTTCGTTAAGACAAATAATAAAGATAATGGAGATGTGGAACACGTTTACAAGAAAGTTGCTAAAATCACAACTTACGTAGACGAATCTGGAAAAGAATTGCTTCCTAAGAAAGAAGGAATTCACGAAAAAGAAACAATCAATGGATACGAGTTCGTGAAAACTGTGACTAAAGAAAACGGTGACGTAGAGCACGTGTATAAAAAAGTAGCTGAGAAGAAATTACCAGCAACTAGTTTGGGTATTG
>CALHVK010000003.1 GCA_938039195.1 uncultured Carnobacteriaceae bacterium | reverse complement strand
TTCAAACAATGGCAAAAATTCGTATTCGAAAATCCATTCCAACTTCCACGTTTCAACACTTACTCATTAACAGCAGTAAACAAACGTGTGAAACACGTAGATATTGCTCAAGGTAAAGAAACTGGATGGGAACAAGTAGAATTACTATCTGAAACTGGTGAAGCTGCTAAATAATTGAATTCTATTCAATCTTAAGGTCTCGCAACTGCGAGGCCTTTTTTTGTTGCTTGTAGAAGGAGTAAAAACACGATAAAACCAGGGATTACAGACAGTTTACAAAGGATAACTAAAATGAACTTAAAATTTTTAGAGATTTTACTTGCAAAAAATTAAAATTATGTTAGAATTAACATCAAGTATTAATTTGTCAGACAATTCAACATACAAAGAAAGTTGAATCGGGTGTCTGAGAGTGGAGGAAAAATGAAAAAGAAAAGTTTAGTATTCTTATCAGCTGCAGCTGCTTTAACATTAGCGGCGTGTGGAAATGCAAGTAATAACAATAGTAGCACTTCTTCAGAAACATCAAAAGCAGCTTCAAAATCAAAATTCAGTTCAGAAGTGACTCATGAAGGAACAGCAATCAAAGGCGGAACATTAAAATATGCACTTGTAGCGGCTTCACCATTCAGTGGTATCTTTATTGATGAGTTATCATCAAACTCAACTGACTCAACAATTGCAAGTCAAGTTGACCAATCAATGTTTGAATACGATGAAAACCGTAAATTAACAAACACTGGTTTAGCTTCTATCGAATTTGACGTTGAAGGAAAAACAGTAACGATTAAATTAAATGGTAAAGACTATAAATGGTCAGACGGACAACCGTTCACAATCGATGACTATATCTTCGCAATTGAAGCAATCGCTAACAAAGACTACACAGGTATTCGTTACAACGACCGTTATACAAACATCGTAGGGATGAAAGATTTCCACGAAGGCAAATCAGATAAAATCTCTGGTGTTGAAAAAGTGGACGATTACACAGTGAAACTTCACTTTGAAAAAATGTTACCATCTATGCAATTAGCAGGTGGAGCTATTCCAGCGTACACAATGCCAAAACATATCTTTAAAGATATCCCAGTTAAAGAATGGGAAAAAAGCGAGTATGTTCGTGGAAATAAAGTAGTAGGTCTTGGACCGTTTACAATTGAATCAGTAGTTGCAGGTGAATCTGTAACATTGAAAGCGAACGAATACTTCTACAAAGGTCGTCCAAAATTAGATAAAGTAGTAATGCAAGTTGTATCACCAGATGCAATTGTTTCAGAAATGAAAGCTGGTAACTACGATATCGCTACAATGCCAAGTGCTCAATACGAATCATTCAAAGATTTAACAAACGTAACGTATGTAAGTACGTTTGCACCATCTTATGAATATATTGCCTTCCACTTAGGTAAATTTGACAAAGCTACAGGTAAGAACGTAACGGATCCTAACGCAAAAATGAGTGATGTAAAACTTCGTCAAGCGATGGGGTATGCATTAGATATCGATGCAGCGGGTGAAAACTTATATAACGGATTAAACTATGGTACGAACTCAATCATCTTACCATTCTTCAAAGACGTATATAATCCTGAACAAGAAGGATTCGCATACAACCCTGAAAAAGCAAAACAATTATTAGATGAAGCTGGATATAAAGACGTAGACGGCGACGGAATTCGTGAAAACAAAGATGGTTCTAAATTACAAATCAACTTTGCCGCACGTACTCGTGACGACGCTAACGAATCTTTAATCCAACAATACTTATTATGGTGGAAAGAAATTGGATTAGACGTACAACTATACACAGGTCGTACAATCGAATCAAATAACTTCTACGAAAAAATTCAAGCAGACGATCCAGAAATCGATGTATTCGCTGGAGGATGGGGAGTTGGTTATGATCCAAACCCAGCTAACTTATTCGGTGAAACTGCTAAATTCAACTTCTCTCGTTATGTAAATGAGAAAGGGACAGAAATCATGAAGAAAATTGCTTCTACAGAAGCTTTTGATGAAGCAAAATTAAAAGAATTCTATAAAGAATGGCAAGCATATGCGCATGATGAAGCATTCATGATTCAAACACTTGTAGGAGATAGCGTAACAGCTGTTAACAAACGTGTGAAATACTATGACACTGCTCTTGCTACAAGCGGATCTAAAGCACAATTGTATCAATTAGAATTAACTTCTGATACACCAGCTAAATAATCAATTCAAAAAGCCTAGGGGGATTCCTAGGCTTTTTCATTATGAAAAAAGTTTCCAAAAATGAGAAATAAATTATGAAAATTAAAAAAAGATTAGAAAAAGTATTGCAATTATTAAAAAGTTGGAGTATGATAAGTCCAACATAAATTTATGGATACACTCAAAAGCCTTAAAATAAAAGAATGGAGACTGATTATGATGAAAAAGAGAAATGTAATGATTCTGTTTTCTGCAACGGTTGCGCTAACGTTAGCAGCATGTGGTAGCAAAGAACAATCATCTTCAACAAGTAGCAATGCCGGAAAAACGAAATACGCTTCTGAAGTCACTCACGACGGGACTCCAATTAAAGGCGGAACATTAAAATACGCGATTGTATCTTCTTCACCTTTCTCTGGTGTTTTCGCAGATGAGTTATCTGCGGATACAAACGACTCAACCATTGGCGGGTTAGTGGATGAAAGTATGTTTGAATACGATGAAAACCGTAAGTTAACAAATACAGGTCTTGCAAGCATCGAATTTGATGTTGAAAATAAAACCGCAACAGTTACTTTAAATTCAAAAGATTATAAATGGTCTGATGGACAACCCGTAACGATTGATGACTACATCTTCGCTTATCAAGCTATCGGGAATAAAGATTATACAGGTGTGCGTTACGATGATGATTATAAAAATGTAGTCGGTATGGAAGAGTACCACGAAGGAAAAGCAGATAGCGTTTCTGGTCTTGAAAAAGTGGATGATTACACTGTGAAAATTCACTTCAAAGAAATGAGCCCTTCAATGCAATTAGCAGGTGGTTCAGTGTCTGCATACATCATGCCAAAACACATCTTTAAAGATATCCCTGAAGCTGAATGGGAACAAAGTGATTATGTTCGTGGAAAGAAATTTGTTGGTTTAGGACAATTCAAGATTGAATCGATTGTTGCAGGAGAATCTGTGACATTAGTTCCAAATGAACACTACTATAAAGGTGTAGCAAAAGTTGATAAAGTCGTAATGGAAGTTGTCTCTCCAGATAACATTGTTTCAGAAATGAAAGCTGGTAACTACGATATCGCTACAATGCCAAACTCACAATACGAAGCTTATAAAGACTTAACAAACGTGACTTTACTAAGTGCACAAGCATCTGCATATGAATATATCGGTTTCCACTTAGGAAAATATGATAAAGAAACTGGTAAAAACGTGACAGATCCAAATGCGAAAATGGCGGATGTAAAACTTCGTCAAGCAATGGCATACGCACTCGATATTGATGCGGCAGGCCAAAACTTGTATAACGGATTGCAACACTCTTCAAACTCAATCATCATTCCGTTCTTTAACGATATCTATAACAAAGAACAAGAAGGCTTCACTTATAACCCAGAAAAAGCAAAACAATTGCTAGATGAAGCGGGATATAAAGACGTAGACGGCGACGGACTTCGTGAAAACAAAGATGGTTCTAAACTACAAATCAACTTTGCAGCACGTACTCGTGATGAAGCCAATGAATCACTTGTTCAACAATACTTGAACTGGTGGAAAGAAATCGGATTGGATGTAAAACTTTATACAGGACGTACTATTGAATTAAACTCATTCTACGATAAAGTTCAAGCGGATGACCCAGAAATCGATGTATTCGCTGGTGGTTGGTCTACAGGTTATGATCCAAACCCAGAAGGATTATTCGGAGAATCTGCGAAATTCAACTTTGAACGTTATGTGGATCCTGAAGGAACTGCAATCATGAAGAAAATCGCTTCAACAGAAGCATTCGATTCAGCTAAAAACATTGAGTTCTATAAAGAATGGCAAAAATACGTTCACGATAAAGCATTTATCTTCCCAACGTTAGTCGGAGAATCTATTACAGCAGTGAACAAACGTGTGAAATACTATGATGTTAACTTAGGTAGTCAAAAATCAGCATTATACCAAATTGAATTAACAAGTGACACACCTGCTAAGTAAGGATTGAATAAGGGACGGACTTCGGTTCGTCTCTTTTTGTTTACGCAACATTAATAAAACAGATGAAAACGCATTAATGACGGGATTAGAGTCAAATTTGAATTTAAAATTAAAATAACATGAGAAAAGTTAATTTTTTGCTCATAAATAATGGTAATCAAGCTGGATTCATGGTAAACTAAAAATACGCTGTACCTGCGCTCGAATTGTCATACAATTTGCATTTAGAGGGCATACAACGTATAATAGAAACGTTGTTTTATTATTTTAAATATTGAAATAGTTAACCAAAGAAAATAAGGAGGAATCGGATTTGACAATTGATAAGCCACTATTAGAAATCAATAACTTGCATGTTGGTTTCCGTATCAAAGATGATTTTTATGATGCAGTAGATAATGTATCACTAACATTAGAAAAAAATGAAATTTTGGCCATCGTTGGAGAGTCAGGATGTGGGAAATCTACATTAGCGACAACCATCATGGGCTTACACAACAAAAACAATACAAAGATTACAGGGGACATCATTTATAACGATGTGAACTTAGTAAACTTAAACGAAGCTTTATACAACAAGATCCGCGGAAACGACATCGGTATGATTTTCCAAGATCCATTGGCTTCATTAAACCCATTAATGACAATTGGTGCTCAAATCGACGAAGCTCTTTATTATCATACAGACTTAAATGAAAAAGAACGTACTGAACGCGTACTTGAATTGTTAGCACAAGTAGGGATTCCAAATCCACAACGTACTTACAAACAATATCCACATGAATTATCAGGTGGGATGCGTCAACGTGTGGTTATCGCGATTGCTTTATCATGTAAACCACCAATCATCATTGCCGATGAACCAACAACTGCCTTAGACGTAACAATCCAAGCGCAAATCTTAGACTTATTAAATGATATCCAAAAAGAAACAGAATCTGGAATCATCTTAATCACGCACGACCTTGGGGTAGTAGCAGAAACTGCTGACCGTGTAGCCGTGATGTATGCTGGACAATTTGTGGAAGTAGCACCTGTTGAAGAGCTATTCACAAATCCACAACATCCTTATACACGTTCATTATTACAATCAATCCCTCAAGCGGGTTCTGAAGGTCAAGAATTACACGTGATTAAAGGGACAGTGCCACCATTACCAAAATTACCACGTAAAGGTTGCCGTTTCGCACCACGTATTCCATGGATTTCAGCGGACGCTCACGAAGAAGATCCAACACTTCATGAAGTTGGACCAAACCACTTCGTTCGTTGTACATGTTATAAACATTTCCATTTTGAAGGGGAGGAAGCATAATGAGCGGTTTTGTAACCATTGAAGATTTAAAAGTTCACTATCCGATTCGTAGTGGCTTCTTTAACCGAGTAACGGATCATGTTTATGCGGTAGACGGAGTGTCACTTGAAATTGAAGAAGGGAAAACTTACGGTCTTGTTGGAGAATCAGGTTCTGGTAAATCAACAATCGGGAAATCGATTATTGGTCTAGAACACGTAACAAGCGGTAAAGTGATTTACGAAGGACAAGACGTAACAAACAAAGCACGTCGTCGTACTTCAGATTACAACCGTAACGTACAAATGATCTTCCAAGATTCACTATCAAGTTTTAACCCTAAAAAACGTATTTTAGATATCGTGGCTGAGCCATTAAGAAACTTCGAACGTTTATCTCCAGATGAAGAGAGAAAACGCGTGATTGAATTAATGGAAATCATCGGATTATCTGAAGAAGCATTATTAAAATATCCACACCAGTTCTCAGGTGGTCAAAGACAACGTATCGGTGTTGCTCGTGCATTAGCAAGTAACCCTCGTTTAATCATCGCCGACGAACCAGTATCAGCGTTAGACTTATCTGTACAAGCGCAAGTGTTAAACTACATGAAACGTATCCAAGATGAGTTCAACTTAAGTTACTTATTCATTTCCCATGACCTTGGGGTTGTAAAACATATGTGTGATGAGTTATTCATCATGTACCGTGGACGTTTCGTTGAAACAGGGAAAGCGGAAGACATTTACGCGAACCCACAACACATCTATACTAAACGTCTATTGTCTGCGATTCCGGTAATCGATCCAGAAAACCGTGAAGCAAACAAACTTCGTCGTAAAGAAGCTGAGAAATTCTATCAAGAAAATCAAGAATTTTACTACGATGAAAACGGTCGTGTGTTTGATTTACAAAAAATCTCTGACACACACTTTGTTGCATTAAATCCAAAAGGAGGAAACTAATTATGTGGAAAACCATTTTACGTCGTGTGTTATTAATGTTGCCACAAATCTTCATCCTTAGTGTGCTAGCATTCTTAATCGCGAAGATGATGCCAGGGGATCCATTTACAGGTTTAATTACTCCAGAAACGGATCCAAATACAATTGAAGCTTTACGTGTGAAATCTGGATTCTATGATCCACTTCCTGTTCAATATTGGAACTGGATTTCAAAAGCATTCCGCGGAGACTTCGGTCAAAGTTATACTTACAAATATGAAGTTACAAAATTAATCGGGGAACGTATTGGTAACACTGTTTGGTTATCATTACTAACGATGATTCTAACTTACTTAATTGCATTACCATTAGGGATGATTGCAGGTCGTTTCCAAAACTCTTGGGCTGACAAAGCAATCGTAGTATATACATTCATTACTTACTCAATCCCAGTATTCGTATTCGCGTTAGTTCTATTATGGTTATTTGGTTATACATTAGGTTGGTTCCCAACTCGTGGATCTGTCGATTCAGATGTAGTTGCTGGAACACTTGGCTATTATATAAACAAATTCCATCACATGATTTTACCAGCGTTTACGATGGCGATTCTTTCAACTACTGGTACGATTCAATATTTACGTACTGGGGTTATCGATGCGAAGAGCCAAGACTACGTTCGTACAGCACGTGCGAAAGGGGTTCCTGAAAATGTTGTGTTCAACCGCCACATCTTCCGTAACTCAATCTTGCCAATCGCAGCCTTCTTAGGATATGAATTCACTGGTTTAATCGGTGGTTCAGTGTTCATTGAAAACATCTTCTCATATCCTGGAATGGGGAACTTATTCGTAACATCTATCTTAGGACGTGACTACTCAGTAATCTTAGCGTTACTATTACTCTTTGGTACAGCGACTCTTCTAGGTACGCTTTTATCAGATATTATCATGAGTATTGTAGACCCACGTGTTCGTGTACAATAATAAAAGGAGGAGTAGCAAATGGAGCAAAATAATGTAAATACAGTTGAAGAAACTGTCGTTGAAGAAAGCACCGTATCTACACCGCCTGCTGGTTTTCAGGTTATTGTACGGGAGTTTTTAAAAGATAAATTAGCGCTTTTCGCGTTAATTTTACTAGCGTTGATTTTCTTAATCATCTTTATCGGACCATTCTTTATCGATCAAGAGACTGCTTTGAAAGTAAATATCTTAGGTCGTTATAAAGCCCCATCAAATGCACACTTGTTAGGGACTGACGAAAGTGGTCGTGACGTTTTAGCGTTACTAATTATCGGGGCTCGTAACTCAGTATTAATCGGTTTCTCAATCACAATCTTGACATGTATCGTTGGTATCTTTGTTGGATTGATTTCTGGTTACTACGGTAAATGGGTGGACACAACTTTAATGCGTATCGTTGACTTTATCATGATCTTACCAACATTGATGATCATCATCGTGTTTGTTACAGTGATTCCAAACTACACAATGTTCCACTTTGTATTAATCATGACAGCCTTCTATTGGGTAGGTTCTGCTCGTTTATTCAGAACACGTACTCTTCAAGAAGCAAGCTTAGACTATGTAAATGCATCTAAGACTTTAGGTTCAAGTGACTTACGAATCATGTTCCGTGAAATCTTGCCAAACTTAAGTTCATTAATTATTGTAAACTTAATCTTACGTTTAGCAGGGAACATCGGTATTGAAACAGGGTTAACTTACTTAGGGTTCGGTTTACCATTTACAACACCATCACTTGGTACATTAATCTCTGCAGCGAAAAATGCGGACATCATTGAAAATAAAATGTGGGTTTGGGTACCAGCCGTAATCTTAATGTTTATCATGATGTTATGTATCAACTATGTTGGTCAAGCATTGCAACGTGCAGCGGACTCTCGCCAACGTTTAGGTTAATCAATAAATTACAAGAGAGATTGAAGGAAACTTCAGTCTCTTTTTTTGTGCGGAAAAAGCCAAACAGAAATTTTTTTCGTATTTAATAGAGAAGAAAAGTGTCGGATTTCGGTGTTTGGTTGTGAAATAGGAGGGAATCTAGTAAAATAGAGGTTACAAATGGCGAAAGGAGTGGCCAGGATGAAGGTTAGTGAATCGTTTGAGACGGTTTTAAAGAATCGTGATTTGAAACTGGATAAGAAGGATTTAGGTGACGGTGGGGTGGCCTATCTTGGTCTGTATTCAGAAGGAGAAGCCGAGTTCCCATTTAGCGTCGTGTTTGATGATAGTCAGGAGCGTATCGATTACCAGATTACGTATGAAGGAATCGGAAATGGAAGAGATTTAGGATTAGATTTATTTGATGTCCTCTTTGCCATTAATCGCTTGAATCAAGAGTTAGTGGCGTATTATTCGCTTTTAATGGACCCAGATGGCGAGCTTTTTATTCGCTATGTCGGTCGTGTAACTCCATTTGAAACTTTCACCTTGTATGAATTACTCGTGATTGGTTCAAAAATTGCCTCAGAAGTACGTAGAACATTATTAGAGTTAAAGGATGAGAACGATATTTAAGAAGTATTCCCATTTGATAAAACCATTCGATATTATCATTGTGCTCGTATTATTGGTTCTATCATTTTTACCAAATGCCATCTTTGCTTATCAACAAGCAACGAGAAAAGAAGAAGCAAAAATCTACGCGATTCTCACAATTGACGGAGAAGAAATCGAGCGCTTTGAACTCAGTGAAAATACACCACATGAAGAGTTCATCTACTTCCCGCATGACGATCAATATAATATTATTGAAATCGATGGGACGCGTATCCGTGACAAGGAAGATAATAGTCCAGACCAAATCGCGGTGCAAACAGGTTGGATTTCCCAGCCGGGGCAGACAAGTATTTGCTTGCCACATGGGCTGATGATTGAGATTATCTCAACCGAGCCCGCTACTAGTGATAATGACACCATTATCCCGTTATAAAACAATGGAAAGTTCGCTATAGTTGTAGCGGACTTTTTTCTTTCTCGACTGTTTCCAACCCAAGGAGGAGAGCATTTTACCAGTACCCTTTCAGTTGCGCCAAATTAATTAGAATCACACAGCGCATTTTTATAACAAAGCCTATTTCAGAGTTTTTAAAATGAGGATTCCTCTTAGTAAGAATTTCTCTTTGAATGAGACGATGAGGAGAATCAAGCGGATTTTATAATAGCAGTAATGGGGGATAGCATTCAAAGTGAATTACGTACTCTTGAAAATTTATTTTCTAGAGTACGTTTGAATCTTGAAAGAGCTTGAGACTATGGCTCAAGCCGTTGCCCCATTACAGCTATTATAAAAAAATCCGCAAGGATTCGATGCATCGTCATTATTAAATTCATAAAGAAATTTTTTATAGAAGAGAAGCCTACTCATTATTTTATAAAAAACTCACGAAAGAGCGCTGGAATATGGTATTATAGTGGAATAAGGAGGAATGCACTGTGCGAATTATTTCAGGAGAATTTGGCGGAAGACGCTTAAAGGCAGTACCGGGCCAAAATACTCGTCCGACGACTGACAAGATAAAAGAATCGCTCTTCAATATTCTTGGCGGTTATTTTGACGGAGGAGTCATGCTCGACATGTACAGCGGAAGCGGAGCCGTTGCCATCGAGGCCGTCTCTCGTGGGATGGACCGTGCGTTTCTATTCGAGAACAATCGCCTCGCACAAAAGACGATTGAGCAAAATATCGAGATTACAAAATCACCAGAACAATTTCATTTAAAACGACAAAACGTCAAACAAGGACTTAAAACCATTGCGAGTGACCCGGCGTTTGAACCGTTCGAGTTGGTGTTTATGGATCCACCGTATCGCTTGCAAGAAATTGTAAAGGACATTGAGCAGTTACAAGAATTGAACCTTCTTTCTTCAGACTGTGTGATTGTCTGCGAGGTGGATAAGGAAGTGCAACTTCCAGAGAGAATTTTAGAATTTGAGCAATATAAGCGCGTGGAGTACGGGATTACAGCCCTAGTGTTTTTCGACCGTTCATCCAGCGAAGAGGAGGCTTAATATGAGAAAAGCGGTAGTAGCAGGAAGCTTCGATCCGATTACGAATGGGCATTTAGATATTATCGAGCGAAGCAGTGAGCTTTTCGATGAAGTGATTGTGGTTTTATCGCATAATGTTCAGAAAAATTATTTATTTTCTTTAGATGAGCGAAAATCACTCGTTGAGAAGGTAATTGCACATGTGCCAAATGCTAGAGTGGTGGCAGTGAGCGGAGGGTTAACCGTAGAGGCGGCGGCCCAGTTAGGAGCGAGCGTTCTTGTGCGCGGCGTTCGAAACGCAACCGACTTTGAATATGAAGCAACTCTTGCATCCCATAACCGTGTTCAAAATGGCGATGTCGAAACCGTGTTATTACTCAGCAAGGAAGAGTACCGATTTGTAAGTTCTTCAATGATGAAAGAATTGGCCCGTTTTGGAGGAGATGTGACGCCATTTGTTCCAAGTGTAGTAGCCGATGCCTTACAAGAAAAATATAAAGATGCGCCTGAACGCACAATAAAAATGGATGAGGAGATAACAGATGTCAAAGGTTAAGAAGATTATTATTGCAGCCTTAATTTTCGTTGTATTAGCGATTGTGGCGATGATTCCAATCCCGTATGTGATTGAATCGCCAGGGACTGCAGAAGAGGTATCCCAATTTTTAACAATTAGTGGAGCAAAAGATGAGGACCCAGGTTCTCTCAGGGTGCTGACGGTGTATGTCGAGCAGGCGACTGTTTTAACGTACTTTAAGAAGTTCTTGAAGCACCACGAAATGGTTCCGTCTGAAGAAGTTTTTGGAGATTATACGCCAGAAGAATTCAATGCCTTACAAGAATTTAGTATGCGCAATGCACGTTCAAAAGCGGTTCGAGTTGCTTTTGAAGCGGCAGGGAAAACGGTCGAGCGACATGTCAATGGGATTTTCGTCACACGTGTGGATAAAAACTCTAATTTCAGAGATAAGTTACAAGTCGGGGATATTATCGAAACGATTGATGGTAAGAGCCCAGGGAATACAGATGAGAGCTTTGAAGAGTTAAGATACTATTTAGCAGGCCTTGAACCAGGACATACGCTAGTCCTTCAGGTGAAACGTGACGATGCAACACAAACCATCAGCGCGCAGTTGAAAATGAATAGTCGTACGGGTGGTATCCGTCTAGGGTTTGCTGGGGAAGTGGATGAAGATGTCACTTCTGACCCATCCGTTGAATTTGACCCACATGGCGTGAGCGGTCCTTCAGGTGGATTGATGTTCACACTTGAAATTTATAACCAAATTACGAATAGTCATTTGAAAAACGGACATAACATTGCCGGAACCGGTACGATTGAATTAGATGGAACGGTTGGACGTATCGGTGGGATTGATAAGAAATTGGTGGCTGCAATTGAAGCAGGAGCAACGATTTTCTTAGCGCCAGATGATGAAATCACAGACGAAATGCGTGCACGTTATCCAGATTTGAAATCAAACTATGAAGAAGTCAAAGAAGCGGCTGCGAAGTTAGGGACAGATATTAAAATTTATCCTGTGAAGACTTTAGAAGACGCCATTGAAATTCTACAAAATCTATAACCAATGAGTCATTTTTCTCATATCTTTAATTGGAGAAATCTTTTTAAGGAGTGAGAGAAATGGCTTTTTTTGATGAGTGGAAAGAAAAATGGGAGTCGTGGAGTTTGACGGTCAAAGGTGCTGTCATTGGTGGAGTGCTTCTTTTGTTAGTGGGGATCGGAGGTTTATTTTCTAAAAAAGAAGAGGCTGTGGAAGAAGTAACAGTGGTAGAGACGACAGTGCTGACGGAAAAAACAGAAGTCAGTACGACGCAGGAAGCGGTCATTTTCGTGGATATTAAAGGAGCGGTGAAAAATCCGGGAGTCTATCAAATGAAGTCTGGAGACCGTGTAAAAGACGCGCTCGAAGCTGCAGGAGGATTGACGGGCGAGGCAGATAGCCAGAAAGTGAACTTAGCGCAAAGAGTCGAAGATCAAATGGTAATTGTTGTGCCAAAAGTTGGAGAAGAAGTTACGGAAATTCCAGCGGGGGTAACGGGTAAAGAAGCATCCAAAGAAGGGAAAGTGAATATCAATACGGCAACGGTGGAAGAACTGAAGACATTGAAGGGAGTCGGCGAGAAAAAAGCCGAAGCGATTATCGAGTATCGTAAGAAGAACGGTTCGTTCAAGACGAAGGAAGACTTGATGAAAGTCCGCGGTATTGGTAAGAAGCTCTTCGAATCCTTTCAAGAAAGGATTGTGACGCAATGAGTTACTGGATAGTAGTGCTTCTCGTAGCGTCTGGGATTGTTGTATTCGAAGGGGCAGTCGCTTGGTGGATTGTCCCTTTATTCATAATTGCTGTGGCGTGGAAACGAGGGCAAGAGCGTTGGAAAAGAGTGGCCGGTGTCGTGCTATGTGTAGCGGTCGGGATGCGGTTGTTTTTGTATGTACGAGAAGTGACGCATCCGCCATTTACACCACAGGATGCGATACATGGGCAACTCGTGTTAAATCCAAATCAGTTGAAGATAAATGGAGATTTAGTAACGGGGACGGCTACACTAGAAGTAGGGATGAAGCGCGAGAAAGTGTTCTTCTATTACGTACTTGAATCAGAATCCGAGCAACAAGCCTTCTTGCAGTTAAGTGAAGTGGTGCGAATTTCCGTTGAAGGGACCATTGAAGAAATCGAGCATGCGCGTAATAAAGGGAATTTTGATGCGAAGAATTATTATCTTAGTCTTGGCGTGCTGCACGCTTTGAAGGTGGAGCGATTGAATGGTGGGATGAAGAGTGTTCCAGGTTTTTGGAGCTTTGTGGAGCATCTTCGGTTTCAGTTGTTGCAAGTGGTGCGTACTCAAAAAGACAGCCGCATGAAACAATATACGCTTGCTTTACTCTTAGCTGACCGGACCGGATTTAGCGAAGAAGAGTGGGAGCAATACAAGCAACTGGGGCTCTTGCATCTCTTAGCGATTTCGGGATTACATATCTCCTTAATGGTCGCTTGTATCGAACGGCTCTCTTGGCGAAGCGGCATTACTAGAGAGAAAACGCGTGGATTACTGGTGTTATTTGTAGTACTCTACGGATTTGTGATTGGCTGGAATATAAGCGGCACCCGTGCGATTGGAATGGTGGTGTTTTCTTCCTTATCCAAACCGTTCATTAAAAAACGGGGGAGTATACAGATGGACTGCCTTTTGTGGATGGCAATAGTTTCCATCCTCGTTTGGCCAGGAGTTCTTTTAAATGTAGCCTTTCAACTCAGTTATGGACTAACGGCCATTATTATTTTTCTCTCGAAATGGCAACGCGCCGTCTTACCACGCATTCGTGCTAATGTGTGGGTACCGATTGGGATGAGCCTTATCGCATTACCGCTTCTGTGCCAGTATTTCTTTTATTGGAACGCACTGAGTATTCTTTTGACTGCGCTCTTTTCGATACTGTTTGAGATGCTGCTATTTCCATTACTTACAGCCTACTTATTCGCGGTACTATTTGGTTTTGTTCCGCTAATAGGGCTTCTCACAAGCGTTGGAGAAGTAGTTCTCTCTGGCATCACCCATCTCCTCACGTTTTGCCAACAGTTGTCCTTTACAAAATTCACACTGGGGATTTGGGACAAGTGGGAAGTCGGTCTCTTTCTAACCATTCTTATTGTTATAGGAATTCTATTCGAGCGACGAAAGATGACGATGAAAAAAGGAGTCCTTGGAGGACTAGCCATTTTAGCGTTATTGATGGAAGTACCATATCACTGGGGGACTGAACTCGTGATGGTGGACGTTGGGCAAGGGGACTCCATCCTTCTGTTAGCACCCGGATGGAATCAGGCGACGCTCATCGATACGGGTGGGCTCTCTGATTTTAAACAGAAAGAGGCGTGGCGGCACAGGAAGAAAAAAGATCAAGGAATCACGACGGTTGTGCCAGCCTTGCAGGCAGAGGGCCTCTCAGGGCTCTCGCAAGTCATGTTGTCTCATGGGGACGAGGACCATGTCGGAAACTTAAAAACCATCGCCAAGCATCTTACTATCCGACAACTCATTATCGGAAAAGGCATGGAGAAAATTCCGCTGATGCAGGAGATGAAGAAAAAGTATCCAAAGATTCAGTGGCGGTTAGTACTGGCAGGAGACGAATGGAAATGGAATGAGACGACTTGGAAGGTGCTCTGGCCAAAAGGGTTATCTCATGCAGAAAACGAAGACTCGATACTGGCGCTTGTCACGGTGATGAAGCAGACCATTCTTCTGACGGGAGATGCTTCCGAAAAGGTGGAAGAGGCGGTCGTTCATGCAAATCCAAACTTGCAGTTCTCTATCCTTAAAGCGGGGCATCACGGGAGCAGGACATCGAGTGGCGAGGCGCTTCTTACACTCGTTCAGCCAAGACTCGCGTTTATATCGTGTGGGAAGCACAATCACTATGGGCATCCCAGTCCAGAGACTTTGGCGCGCTTGAAAGCTACTGGCGCTATCATTTTCCGGACGGACCAAGACGGGCAAATTCGGCTTCGATTGACCGGGGAAAAATTAGAAGTTACAACAAGGCTTACGAAACGGAAAAAAGAATTGAAACAATAGACAAAGGCTCGTTTTCAAGATAAACTAAAACAACAGGAGGCGAAAAAATGGAATTTGAGAAACAGCTCAATCGAATTAAAAAAGGGCAAGTCAGTCTGGTTTATCTCGTTCAAGGGAAAGAACCATACTTACAAGAGCTTGCGCGTAAAGTATTTTTGGACACCATTGTCGCTCCTGAAGATCAAGACTTGAACGTGGGACGATTCAATATGGATGAAGTGTCCGTTCAAACCGCGGTTCAAGATGCGGAATCTGTGCCATTTTTTGGAGACCGCAGATTGGTCATGATTGATAATCCAACGTTTTTAACAGGGGAGAAGGAAAAGAAATCCATCGACCATCAGTTAGACCGCCTTCAAGCGTATTTAGAAAATCCGATGGACAGTTCGGTGATGGTTTTCTTTGCGCCGTATGAAAAGTTGGACCAACGTAAGAAAATCGTGAAACAGTTGAAGAAGGTTGCCGTTCTTCTCGATGCAAGCGAACTCTCAGAACGCGATGTGAGACAATACATCAAGGACTATTTACGTTCGCAACAATACGGCATTCAAGAAGAGGCGTTAAACACCTTACTCCTCAAGACACAATACTCGCTGACCACTTGTATGAAAGAACTGGATAAATTAATGGTTGCCGAAATTGGAACGTATTCCATTCGACTTGAAACGGTCGAGGCGTTAGTGGCTAAAACCTTGGAGCAAAGCATCTTTGATTTTGGAGAAGCCATCTTGAACAAAGACAGCAAACGTGCCCTTCAAATTTATCATGACATGTTATTACAAAAAGAAGACCCAATCAAAATGAATGCGATTCTATTAGGCCAATTCCGCCTATTGCTTCAAGTGTCGTATTTGCAAAAAGCCGGCTACCAAGAACCCGAAATCCAAAAGACACTCGGAGTGCACCCGTATCGCGTCAAACTCGCGCTGAACCAATGCCGCCGCTACGGAACACCATTGCTCGAAGCAGCCTTCCAGCAATTAGTCGAAACCGAGTACGCATTGAAAACCAGCGTCGGCATCAAAGAAATGCAATTGGAATGGTTCATCCTCCAATTTTGCGGCCAAAGAACGTTATAGTTAGTCTGTTTGAAACGTCGATATCTTATTAAAGATTTCGGCGTTGAGTAGTATTTAAATAATCATCTAATTTTAATTAAAATTTGAGTTGAATTAATATTATTATGTGGTACAATGTATATACAATTAAGGAGGGGTTAAAATGAGTACAATTTCATTACGTTTAAATAAAGAAGAAGAGCGCCTTTTTAAAAATTATGCAGACTTTACCGGAGAAGGATTAACGACCCTATTAAAGAAAGCATTAACTGAAAAAATTGAAGAAGAATATGATTTGCAAGCTGTAAAAGAGTACGAAACTGCTAAAGCAAATGGAGAAGTTATATTAGTTGACCATGAGGAATTCTGGGGAGACTTATAATGAGGTACACACTTTTTTATGATGAACGTCTCAAAAAGAAAATTAAAAAATTAGATAATGGAACAAAAGTAATCTTAAAAAAATGGATTGAGAAAAATTTGATAGACTGTGATGATCCAAGAAGTAAGGGGAAACCTCTGAGGGGCACTTTATCAAAATATTGGAGATATAAAATCTGCCTATAATTTACATTTAAAAAGCTTAGATGTATTAAAAAATTATGATAGTGAAGAATATCTTCTTGAATATGCTGTGACACTGAGTAATTTATTTAATCCTTCTTATCAACTTGGAATGAAAAAGAAAGCAGTTGAATATCTAAATAAAGCTATTGATATTTTTGAAAAGAATGACACCTACCTCATTATCATGGATTATGTTGAGGGTCGAACATTAAAGG
>CALHVK010000002.1 GCA_938039195.1 uncultured Carnobacteriaceae bacterium | reverse complement strand
AAAAAAGCACCCCAAAAGTTAGATTTTCTGTCTAACTTTTGGGGTGCACTTCAAAATTATCATATATGATAATTTTCAGTTTTAAAAAACTTTTCCGAAAAACTTTTTTTGTTTTAAGTTCATTTTAAGTAAGCTCGTTATGATTAAACCATCAACAAATAGTTGATAGGAAGCGAGGGGGACCAAAATGAAAAGAAGCAAAATGATTGTTCTATTATCCACGATTACTATTGCAACAACTTTAGTTGCATGCCAAAACACACAAGCACAAACACAAGAGGCTGCGACTTCTCAAGTCCAAGCACAACAGAGTCCCCCAGCTAAACCTGGAGGAGAAGGGTTTGGCGGGAGCGACCAAGTGACACAAGGTGAGGCAGCAACAAATTTAACAACAGATGCAACCGTAACAGGAGAAACTTATGAATCTACCGGAGATGATGAAAATGCACTCCGTGTAACAGGAGCAACTGTCACATTAGACGGCGTAACGATTAACAAAACAGCCGGAGCGACATCGAATACGGAAAATGGAGACTTCTACGGAATGAACGCAGGATTTTTAGCAACCGATGGGGCGACGGTCACAATTACAAATTCAACCGTCAATACAATGGCACAAAACGGGAACGGGGTGTTCAGTTACGGCTCAGGAACGACCGTTAATGTATCAGACACAACCATTACAACTACAAAAGATAACTCAGGGGGTATCCAAACGACAGGTGGCGCTGCGATGAACGCGACAAACTTGACGGTGAACACCGCAGGAAATTCATCAGCAGCGATTCGTACAGACCGTGGTGGTGGTACAGTAGTCGTAGACAAAGGAACGTACACTTCTACAGGATACAACTCACCAGCTGTGTACTCTACAGCGAATATCACTGTTAAAAATGCGACGTTGAACGCTGAAAACTCAGAAGCACTTGTCATCGAGGGCCAAAACTCTATCACGTTAGAAAACACCAACGTAACGGGGAATATGAGTTCAACGGAAGGTAGCTCTTCAGACAACAACGTGCATAACGTGATGATTTACCAATCAATGTCTGGAGATGCGGAAAGTGGAACCTCTACTTTCAAAATGAAAGGTGGCACTTTAACAGGACGTAACGGAGACCAAATCTACGTAACGAATACACATAGTGTTATCACATTAGAAGATGTAACAATCACAAATCAAGATGCATCTGGCAGATTATTAGCCATCTTAGGAAATGATGCAACACGTGGCTGGGGTACAGCCGGAGCCAATGGTGGTCAAGTTGATTTAACAACGACGAACCAAACATTAACTGGAGCGATTGAGGTGGATACCGTATCTACATTGAACTTCACAATGGGTAAAGGAACAAACTTTACAGGTACCATCAATATCGTAGAAAATGCCGAAGGAGGGACTGCCGTGGACAATAACGCAGTAATCACAGTAGAAGAGGGGGCGACATGGACGTTGACAGGGAATGTCACAATCACATCATTAGAAAACAAAGGTACAATCAACTTTAACGGATATACAATCACGTTAGCAGATGGTACGGTCTTAAAATAAAACTTAACTTAAAGGAGCTAGGCTACGGTCTAGCTTCTTTTTGTGCTCATGCTTTGAAACGTTGTTGAGAAGGGGATTTATAGATTTCTATAAGTGGATGAAAGCGGAATATTGTGATAAAATTAGAAAATAATCAACTAAAAAAGAGGTGCACTTATGGATCAAAATGAAAACAAAAACCTTGAATCCGTTGCTGAAAAAGCTACAGAAGTGAAAGACGAAGTAGTAGAAGCAGCGAAAGAAACAGCTGAAGAAGTGAAAGAAGTTGCTGAGACAGTCGCAGAAGATGTAAAAGAAAATGCGCCTGAAGCAGATGGCGACTTCAAAGAAGTTGTTGAAGACGTAAAAGAAAAAGCTGAAGAGGTTGCTGAAAAAGCAAAAGAAGTTGCTGGTGTTGCAAAAGAAAAAATCGGAGAAGCAGCAAGCAAAGTGTTCACAGAAGAAAATAAAGCAAAATTAAATGAAGCAACAGAAAAAGCTGTTGATAAAGTTGAAAGCTATAATAAAAATAATTTATTCGAAAAAATCTTCTTCGGTGTATCAATTGCTCTTGCAATCTTCACACTGTTAGTGTTGTTAAATGGACTAAGTTTTGCGTTTGGCTCAAATGGTGGGGTTAATACTACAAATTTACAAGCAGCATATATGGAGCTTTCTAATAAAGTGAAGAACTTAAGCTTATACTTTGGTTTATCATTCTTCTTTGCATTAGTAGGTGCCGTATTTACTGGATATTTCTTATACCAAGCTCATAAAGAAAGCAAAAACTTATGGACTAACGTGAATGTGGCTTCATTAGCGATGGTAGTTTCTGTCTTCTTAGGAAACATCTTAGGTGGCGGATTCTTAGATTCTCTTGGAAAATTATCTGATTTCTTTAGCGGAAAAGCAAATTCAGCAGTAAATGCATTTATTTCTGAAGCATTTACAAACCCATTAGCAGCAAGCCGCGATGCACAATCATTCGTAGATGGATTACAAACAGGATCAAAAATTGCAATCTTCTTCTACTTAGTAGCATTCGCAGCATCAGCAGCAACTGTGTACTTCTACTACCAAAAATTATTCCAAAAGAAAGCAAAATAGACGAGGTGTAAAATGAAAAAAATCTTTCAAATCATTTTAGGGATTAGTTTCCTATTTGTACTAGTGGGCTGTAGTTCACAAGAAACGGCTACTTTCACTCGAAAAACAGATAACGCGGAATTTTTTGTAATTTATACGTATGATAAAAATAAAGATACCGTGTCAAAACTTAAAATCGAATCGACGGAATCGGCTGAAATTAGTGCCGGTCGTAAGGAGAACGAAGAAATCTTTGAAACTCTTAAAGGAATCGATGGAGTTATGACTTCTATTACAGAAAAAGATGGCAAATTGATCTCAACTGTTGAAATCGACTTGACAAAAAATAAGTTTTCAACTCTAAAGGATAGTGACAATGTATTCATT
>CALHVK010000001.1 GCA_938039195.1 uncultured Carnobacteriaceae bacterium | reverse complement strand
TAGAAACCATTATTGAGTTTTTATCAAAAAGAAATTTTGTATTGAATCGTAAATTAATCTATCAAAATCAAGTGAAAGAAATTTCGTTTTCCTATAATGGGTTAAATGTTGATATAATTTTGTTTGACCGAGTAGACGATAATGTGATTTCTACGACCATGATTTGGTACGGAATGAATGCCTTAAATAAACCTGTAGATATTGAAGCTTTTTATTATGAACTTCCAATGGAAGAGTTGGAACAAGTAAGCTTTATGGATGCAACAACGTATGTGCCAACAAATCCAGTGGATTATCTAAAAGGATATTATGGAGAAGATTATCTAATTCCTAACACGAATTATGATTGGAGACAAAATCCAATTTACGTACCAGTAGATACTGCTGGAGCAAGTGTTGAATTGATTTAAACAACGAAAGAGAGTGTAAAATGAGTAAAAATAACATTAAAGTGAATGCTATTGCAAGTACTTTAGTGCGAATACTAAATATCATTTTTCCATTATTAACAGGGCCTTATTTAACAAGAATTTTAGATCCCGAGTTATTTGGAGAATTTAATAAGGTAAACTCTTTAGCGGCGTGGTTCATACCTTTTGCTGCTTTTGGTGTGTACAATTATGGAATTCGCTTGGTAAGTGGAGTTCGTGAACATAAAGAAAAAGCTTCGTATAATTTTTCTTTATTATTTTATGCAAGTATTGTTAGTTCAGTAACTGTCACTTTGATATACGTCATTTATATTTGGCTGGCAAATCCAAATAATATGTTGCTATATGTGATCTTTATTTTCCAGATTATTGTTCAATTTTTATATGTAGAATGGATGGCAGAAGCAT
Organism: uncultured Carnobacteriaceae bacterium; assembly: GCA_938039195.1. Lineage (GTDB taxonomy): Bacteria > Bacillota > Bacilli > Lactobacillales > Aerococcaceae > Granulicatella. The sequence continues at coordinate 9,605 of CALHVK010000001.1, read as the reverse complement.
TCGAAAGTTACAATTTTATTCTATATAAAACATTGTTTGTTCGGGTGTTTATGTTAGGTTCTATTTTTATGTTTGTTAAAAATAGTGAGGATATCATTCCATATGCATTAATTATGACAATCGCTAACTTTTTAAATTACTTTACGAGTTATCTTTATATTCGAAGAAAAGTGAAATTAGTGCGTGTACCGTTAAAAGAACTTTTAGGTATCTTTAAACCACTATTCTCGATGTTACTATTAGCTAATGCCAATATGCTCTATACAGTGCTGGATAGATTGTTTTTATCTTCTCTAAAAGATAACCTCTTTATTAGCTATTATACTATCTCATTAAATTTATCGACGATGATTACTGGGGTAGTGGTTTCAATTATTATCGTGAGTATTCCACGTCTTGCAAAATATAATGCAGAAGAAGCTTTTGAACAATATAAAGATTTACAGACTAAAACGAGTCGATTATTTTTATTCCTTGTAGTGCCAATTGCAATTGGTCTTGCATGTGTGAGTCAGTCTGTTATCTACTTATATGCTGGGCCTAAATATATTTTAGCAGTCCCAACGATGATTATCTGTTCAATTCGAATCTTAACTTGGACATTAGATACGATTTTTGCAAACCAAGTAATCTTTCTTAAGGGACACGAATTAAGTCTAACGAGAATTTATTTTACTGGTGGATTTTGTAATCTATTTTTAAATAGCATTCTTTTCTTTACAGGGGTAGATAAACCAGAGTATTATATTTTGACCACTGTATTAGCGGAAATTGTGGTATTAGTATTAGAAGTTAAATTTATTCGAGATCGTTCTTTATATGATATTCGATCAGTTAAAAAGTACTTTATTCGATACACGATAGCATCTCTACCATTTATCGCAATAAAGTTAGCAGTTGATTATTTAATTCCGTTTGAATTTAATATGTCAAAAGCTTTCTTGATGAATACTGGATTGGTCATTGTAGGTTGTGTAATCTATTATGCATTATTTGCTATTGTATCAGGAGATATTAAAAAAGTAATTAAACTTTAATATTTATTCATTAAGATGTTACTGGGAACTTTATAACAGAAAAAAAGACCGATTGGAAAATCCAATCGGTCTTTCATTTTATTTATAATTCATTGCAGTTAAGGCTACTTGTAAGATGATAGCGCCTAGTGTACCGATTAACATTAATACGGCTACAACACGTGTAATTTTTTCAACTGTTGAAAGATTACGTTTTTTCTTTGCCAACAAAATCGCTCCTTTTTTCTTTGCTCGGTAATAGTTTACCGTAAATCGGCGTGAATTACTAGAGTTAAATGTTAAAAGGTTTTCTAAGAGTGAAAATGGTTGAAATGAAAAAGAGAGTAAGTAAAAGAAAAGCATTCAAATACCTTTCAAAAAGGAGTGATTTTTGATAACATAGATGTGTTAAATAAAACAAATTGGAGGAAGTTTCATGTCAAAACAACAAATTGGTGTCGTGGGTATGGCTGTTATGGGACGTAACTTGGCTTTAAACATTGAAAGCCGTGGTTATAGCGTTTCAATCTACAACCGTACAACTTCAAAAACAGACGAAGTGATTGCGTTACATCCAGACAAAAAATTAGTTCCAACATACTCTGTTGAAGAATTTGTAGAGTCTTTAGAAAAACCAAGAAGAATTTTATTAATGGTTAAAGCTGGTGAAGCAACAGATAAGACAATTCAAAGTTTACTTCCACACTTAGATAAAGGCGATATTTTAATCGATGGAGGAAATACATTCTTCCGCGATACAATGCGTCGTAATGAAGAGCTAGCAAACTCAGGAATCAACTTCATCGGAACAGGTGTATCTGGTGGGGAAGAAGGAGCCTTAAAAGGACCTTCAATCATGCCTGGTGGACAAAAAGATGCATACGATTTAGTAGCACCTATTTTAGAAGAAATCGCTGCTAAAGCAGACGATGGCGCTCCATGTGTGACTTACATTGGACCAAATGGAGCAGGTCACTACGTAAAAATGGTTCATAACGGAATCGAATATGGTGACATGCAATTAATCGCTGAAAGTTACGATATCCTACGTCGTGTAGGTGGATTATCTGTAGAAGAATGCGCTGAAGTGTTCAAAGAATGGAACCAAGGCGAATTAGATAGCTACTTAATCGAAATCACAGCAGATATTTTAACGAAGAAAGATCCTGAAACAGGTCGTCCAATGGTTGACGTAATCATGGATACTGCTGGAAACAAAGGTACTGGTAAATGGGCTTCACAAAGCGCATTAGACTTAGGGGTGCCACTTCCATTAATTACTGAATCTGTATTTGCACGTTTCGTCTCAACATTGAAAGATGAACGTGTTGCAGCAAGTAAAGAATTAGCAGCAACTAAGATTCCTGAATTAACAAATTCAGAACGTCAAGCCTTAATCGAACAAGTTCGTAAAGGATTATACTTCTCTAAAATTATGAGTTACGCGCAAGGATTTGCTCAAATGCGTGTAGCAAGTGAAGAGTTCAATTGGGACTTAAACTACGGCGAAATCGCTAAAATCTTCCGTGCTGGATGTATCATCCGTGCGCAATTCTTACAAAAGATTACAGATGCGTTCGAACGTGATCCTCAATTGAAAAACTTATTATTAGATAAGTACTTCTTATATGTAACAGAATCTTACCAAGATGCAGTTCGTGATGTTGTTGTAACGGCTGTTCGTGCTGGTATTCCAGTTCCAACATTCTCAAGTGCATTAGCTTACTATGATGCATACCGTTCAGAAACATTACCTGCAAACTTAATTCAAGCTCAACGTGACTACTTCGGTGCACATACTTACAACCGTGTAGACAAACCAGGAACATTCCACTTCGAATGGGCTCAAGAAAAAGAGATTGAACAATAATTATAAATGACGAAGTCCTAGCCAACGCGGCTAGGGCTTTTTAGTTATTAGAATAGTGTATTTATAATATAAAACCTAAATTTCTATTGATTAGAATAACGTTTTCATCTATAATCATAATATGATTATTAGGGGGGAGTTTACTCGTGAAATTTTTAAAAATTATTTTTTCTTTAGTCGCACTTTTAGTATCTGGTTTCGTTCCAATGGGCAATGCGGTTAACGCGGAGGAGATTTATTTTAGAAGATGTTCAGAGGCTTGGGCGGCAGGTTATGGAGATATTGTAAAAGGAGAGCCCGGTTATGCATTACATCTCGACAGAGATAGAGACGGCATTGCGTGCGAAATTTTAAATTCTGGAGGAACATATCATTCTAGAAGGGCAGACGGGAAGCCGTTAAACAAAGTAAAACCGACGTATTGGGAAGAAGTTGACAGTAAATGGAATTACTATGAAAACTATGTAATGGTAACTGGTTGGAAAAAAATCAGTGGTATTTGGTATTATTTTAATGCATCGGGTGTAATGCAAACAGGATGGCAACAATTCGGAGCTACTTGGTACTATTTTAATTCATCAGGTGCTATGCAAACGGGATGGAAACAAATCAGTAATGCATGGTATTACTTTGATAGTAATGGATATATGCAGACAGGTTGGAAAAAAATCAGTGGTGCTTGGTACTACTTCAATAATTCTGGTGCGATGATTACAGGATTGCAAACAATTGGAAATCAACGTTACATCTTCAGCTCATCAGGAATCATGCAAACGGGTTGGAGACAAGTGAATGGCAACTGGTATTATTTGGATAGTAATGGGTATGTACAAACAGGTTGGAAACAAATTAGTGGTGTTTGGTATTTCTTAAATGGATCAGGTGTTATGGAAACAGGCCTAAAAGAAATCGCTGGAACTAAGTATTTCTTTACTGATAGTGGAGCAATGCAAACAGGTTGGAAATGGTTAGCTGGTAGCTATCACTTTTTCAAGAGTAACGGAGCAATGCAAACTGGATGGTATCAAGAGAATAACAAATGGTATTATCTTGATGAAAATGGCAGAATGGTAACTGGATTTTATAGAGTTCATCAATCAGATTACTATTTTGAACAATCAGGAATCATGCAAACAGGTTGGAAATCAATTAATAATAATTGGTATTTCTTCAATCCGTCTGGAGCGCTATTGAAAGACTCTGTTACTCCTGATGGTTATCCTGTAGATAAAGATGGTATTTGGAGAGTCGTGGTTGAAACTACTACTGAAAGTTCGACATCTGAAACAACAGAAACCACGGAAAGTGAAACTACTTCAGTTGAAACAACGGTTATTCCCGATGAAAAACATGAAGTTCAACCAGAAACAACCTCTTTACTAACTACGGAATCATCACTCTAATATAAAAATAGTTTAAAGGACTAAACTGCTAGACGGTTTAGTCTTTTTTATTATTCAATTTGAAAATTTACTTATAAGTTAATTTTCATTATAAAATAAGCGGAAATTTCATTAAATTCTGTTAAGAAACTTATGAATATGGTATGATAAATCTGTTAGGGAAGAATAGAGAAGGGAGTTTCCAAATGCCAGCGAATCAACGTATTTTAATTATTGAAGATGAAAAGAATTTAAGTCGTTTTGTGGAATTAGAATTAAAGCATGAAGGCTATGAGACAAAAGTATGTGCAGATGGCCGTAGCGGATTACAAGCAGCCATTGATGAGCATTGGGATGCTATTTTATTAGATTTAATGTTACCAGAAATGAATGGATTAGAAGTCGTTCGTCGTCTTCGTCAAGTCAAACAAACACCAGTCATCATTATGACGGCACGCGATTCAGTGATGGACCGTGTTGCAGGTCTCGATCAAGGGGCAGATGACTATGTCGTGAAGCCTTTTGAAATCGAAGAAATTCTAGCAAGACTTCGTGCGCTCTTTAGACGTCTACAAATGGAAGAACAATCTCGTGTTGTGAAACAAACAAGAGTGGAGTATCGCGATCTTGTGATTGAAGTGGAAAACCGTGTTGTTCGTCGTGCGGGAGAAGTCATTGATTTAACGAAGAAGGAGTATGAATTACTTTTATTACTCATGGAAAATATTGATATCGTCCTTTCACGTGAAGTGTTATTAAAAGAAGTTTGGGGTTATAAGAACGAGGTCGAGACAAATGTGATTGACGTGTATGTTCGTTATATCCGTAATAAAATCGACATTCCAGGAAGAGAAAGTTATATCCAAACCGTTCGTGGAACAGGTTATGTCATGAGAAGCTGAGGAGCTACATATGAATGATCAAAATCAACATAAGTCAGTAGCGAAAAAATGGTGGTGGGTGATGTCAGCCACCATTTTTGGCTTATTAGCTGTTTTGACTGCTATTTTAATTGAAGGACAAATAATCGGACTGCGAGAAAATGAGAAAAATCAGACAGTGGTGTATGCGCAAGTTGTAGCAGATTTACTCTCTGTAAAAACTGAAAAGTTGACGACAGAGGATATTCTAGCAGTTTTAAATAAGGCAGAACAATATGAATTAGATCAAAATCTAGTTTATAAGAAGAATAGTAGTTTATATCCGATGAATGAAGAAGTGAATATTCGCGTCTTTGACACCAGTAGAGAGCTGTTATTCCAGACACAAAAATGGCAAGACACCCCACAAGTGTCGGGTAAATTAGAAACACAATTCGTGACACTGTCTACAGGCGAGGAAAGTGTACAGGTCATGATGCCAATTTTATCTAGAAATACTCGTGTGTTAATTGGACATCTGCAAGTGACCAATCGTATGGCAAAACTTGTAGAGTTGAAAAAACAATTACGTTTCTTATTTTTTCAATTGATTGTGATGGAAGGAATTGTCTCGATTGGACTCGCTTATTTCATTTCGCGACTCATATCAAAACCAATTGAAGAAATTCACGATATTATTGCGTCTATTAACGAGGAAAATATTGAAACCAAACGTCTCATTGTTCCGAAGAAGAATGATGAGTTTGCGATTGTTTCTCAACAATTTAACGAGTTGCTAGATAAGATTAGTTTCTATATTGCGCAACAAAAACATTTCGTAGAAGATGTATCGCATGAATTGAGAACGCCTGTAGCCATTGTAGAAGGCCACCTGAAGCTTTTAAACCGTTGGGGAAAAGATGACCCAGAAGTGTTGGAAGAATCGCTCACGGCTTCTTTATCAGAGATTCAGCGCATGAAGACATTAGTACAAGAGATGCTTGACTTATCTCGTGCACCGCAAGTAAGAGAACAGTATAAAGATGCAACTACTGAAGTCGTAGCGACATTAGAACAAATTGTGACGAATTTCAAGGTGCTTTATCCAGATTTTACTTTTATTGCTGATATTGATACCAAGAAGGAAATTATTTCTCCAATTTATCGCAATCATTTTGAGCAAGTCATTATTATCCTGCTGGATAATGCGGTGAAGTACTCAACAAACCGCAAAGAAATTATTGTCAGTCTTTCACCAACCACTGAAGCGGTCGAAATCGGAATTCAAGATTTTGGGATGGGGTTAAGTGAAGAAGATAAGAAAAAAGTCTTTTCACGTTTCTATCGTGTAGATAAAGCTCGTTCAAGAGAACGCGGTGGGAATGGATTAGGATTATCCATTGCGAAAGAATTGATTGAAGGGTATAACGGGAAGATAAGCGTGACTTCTAGATTGAATCAAGGGTCCTTGTTCAAAGTAAAACTACCAATAAATTAAAATAAGACGCTCCTTTTCTTTTGAAGAGGAGCGTTTTATAGTTTACATTTCTACACTTATAACTTACACTAGAAAGGTAGTTATTTATTGTTAAGGCAGGCCTATGGACTTGCATATTTTATTCAAGGAGGACAACTCATGCGCGAACAACATGTACTCATTACACTGTTTGGAGCAACAGGCGATTTAGCTCACCGTAAGCTTTATCCAGCGTTATTCCGTTTATTCCAAAAAGGATTTATCAAAAATCATTTTGCAGTGATTGGGACAGCACGTAGAGAGTGGACTGATGAGTATTTCAGAGATGTTATCAAACAATCTGTTCAGTCATTAGTGAAATCGGAAGAAGAATTAAACCAATTCCTTTCTCATTTCTATTATCAACCTCATAACGTTACTGACACACATCATTATGTCGTATTAAAAGAACTTTCAGAGAAATTAGATGCGAAGTATCAAATCGAAGGTAATCGTGTCTTCTATTTAGCCATGGCACCAACTTTCTTTGGAACGATTACAGAACATTTAAAAGCAGAAGGCTTAATTACTGAAAAAGGCTATAACCGACTTATTATCGAGAAACCATTCGGGAAAGATTACGCATCTGCAGAAGAATTAAACAATCAACTTCGTCAATCATTCGAAGAAAAACAAATCTATCGTATCGATCACTACTTAGGGAAAGAAATGATTCAAAACATTTCTGCGGTACGTTTTGCCAACCGTGTATTTGAAGCGTTATGGAATAAAGAGAATATCGACCATATTCAAATTTCGCTTTTAGAACAAGTGAGTGTTGAAGAACGTGGGGGTTACTACGATACAAGTGGTGCATTACGGGATATGGTCCAAAACCATGTTTTACAAATTCTTGCTCTAGTAGCGATGGAACCACCCGTTTCATTTGGAGATGTTCGTAAAAACAAGATTAAAGTGTTAGAACAACTTCGCCCTTATACAACAGCCGAAGAAGTGAACGAAAATTTCGTACGTGGGCAATATGGCCCTTCTGTAGACGGTTTAAAACCTGGTTACCGTGAAGATGCCAATGTGGCTGATGATTCCAATATGGAAACATATGTCGCTGGTAAAGTATTTATCGATAATGAACGTTGGGAAGGCGTTCCTTTCTATGTTCGAACAGGTAAGAGTCTGCATTCAAAAGAAACGATTATTGATGTTGTCTTTAAAGAAGCAAGCTCCCCATTATTCTGTGGAATCGATGGTTGTCCATCAAACCGTATTTCGATTCATATTACACCTCGTGAAGGTTTCTGCTTTGTGATTAATTCGAAAGCCGTTGGAAATACCATCGCGCTTCAAACAAGTCACTTGGAGAAAATCTTTGATGAGAACTTCGCGATGAGCAGTCCAGAAGCGTATGAGCGTTTAATTCTTGACTGTATCGAAGGCGATATGACGAACTTCACGCATTGGGAAGAAGTAGCGGCTTCTTGGAAATATGTAGACAGTATTCGCCAAACATGGGATAGTGAAATTGCAGCTGAGTTTCCTAACTATGCTGCAGGAAGCAAAGGTCCACAATCAGGTTACGATTTAATTGAACGCGATGGCCGCAAGTGGGTTGACCGCGACTAATGAAACATTGCAAAGACTAGGTGAAAACCTAGTCTTTTTTATTTCTAAAGTGAAGAAAACATAAAATTCACTCCATTAGAAGCGAAGGAAATGTTTTAAACGAAATTCCTAAAAAGCCGAGGATTTCTTATAGTAGCAGTAACGTGAAAAACATCGAAAGAGAATTATGCGGAGTAGGGAGATAACCCGTACTCCGCGTTTGAATCTTCGAAGGTGAGAGACGAACGGCTCGAACCGATGTAACGTTACCGCTACTATAAAAAGAAATCCGTAAGGATTTTTAGGAATCGTTATTTTACCGATTATATGAATCATTTCCTTCGCGCAACTCCGTTTTCTTGAAAAGCCTGCTCTTTTTCTGTAAACTGTTCTCTATATAGGAGGCGCACATGACGATTAGAGACTTTATACAATTAAGTATTTTAAAACCAAATAAAATTTGGACAATTTTACAAAATCCACTGAAGAAAATAAAAGGAATCTTTTTCCTACTTGTATTACTTGTTTCGATTCCTGGATTTATTCGTGCCGGAAAAGATATAGGAAGTATTAATACGAACCTAGAGATTGTGGCTAAACAGTTTCCAGAACTCTCGATTCAAGATGGTAAGTTGTCGGCGGGAGACAATACGGGATTTGTTTACCGTTCGGATGTATTTAATATCGTCTTCGACCCTAGTGGGAAGTCAACGGATAATGATGTGACGTCTGAATCTAGTCAAGGGATTCCATCCATCGGGATTTTACAAGACCATATTGTTGTAGACACCATCATTAATACCTCAAAATTTTCTTATGAAGGCTTAAACGGCTTTAATAAATCAAATGTAGAGCAGTTTATTCAAGAGTTCCAATCAAAATTGTGGATGGTATTTATCGGTGTTATGTTATTCGGCTTTGTTTATAATACGATTGTCGTTTATATTTTAATGATTATCATCAGCTTCGTCGTACGATTATTAACGGCGTTGTTTATGAGAGCCTACATTCAAATGCATCCAACCGTATCGAAACAATTAACGATCGCTGCTATGTTCCTACCAGCAACCATCTATATGGTGATTGGCGTGTTAGGAATCGGCGGAGGAGTAGGGATGTTTATGTACCTACTAGTAACATCTACCTTCAACTGGCTCCTTGGAATGCGAGAATTCATCGATCAGCAAAATAAAAACAAATAAAAATTAACTCTTAGAAACTATAAGTAAGTAGTTCCTAAGAGTTTTTCTTTTGCCCAAATTCTGAAAATTATCATATATGATAATTTGTACTGACCCCAAAAAGTTAGACGATTAATTTAAGCAAAGGATTTAGTTCTGTATTGCACAGGACTAAGTCCTTTTAATTTTACTTTGATTCGTTTGTTGTTGTAATAATCAA